>DASUHN010000333.1 GCA_036273495.1 Acidimicrobiales bacterium
GCCCACAGGTCGTTGCGGAACGACTCGATGACGTGGTCGGTGGCCACCCCGACGTGGGTGGCGCCGTCGCCCAGCATCCCGAGCACGCTGGCCACCACGCCCCGGGTGGCGGCCCGGGACTCGGCCGGGCCCCCGGCGCCCTCCCCCTTGCGGCGGGCGGCCGCCGCCCCGAAGTGGTGCCGGAACAGCTCGTAGGTGCCGTCGACCAGGTGGACCCGCACCGGCCGATCCTCTCAGGCCGGAGGCCGTTTGAGAAATATCTAGTCAATCGGCGTCATAGCCGGCATGGCCCGCCGTCATGTAGCCGAACTCGCCCCGAATGAAAGGTCAGAAACAATGCGCAGACGCCGGATCGTGGTAGCCGGAGCCACCGGGATGCTCGGGATCGGGCTGGCCGCCCCCCTGGCCGCCCACGCCGACACCGCGCCCCCGGGATCGGCCTCGGGCACCGGCGCCAGCCTGAGCCTGGGCAGCCAGACCGTGGCCTCGGTCTCCCCGACCAGCGCCTCGGCTGGTGGCAGCGGGTCGGCGGCGTCCGCCTACACCGTGCAGGTGCTGGGCAACAACGTGACCCCCGGGGGGTCGAGCAGCGACGGCCAGGCCGCCTCGTCGGGCTCGGCGCTGTCGACCCCGTCCGGCAGCCCGGTCGAGGCCGAGGTGACCCCGTACTCGGCATCCACCGGGGCCGGGTCCGCCGCGGCCCGGGCCGCCCTGGCCCACGCCGCCGCCGGGGGGAGCTCGGGGCTCAGCGCCGACGTGCTCCGCTCGGACTCCTCGGCCAGCTACAGCTCGGGCCACAGCGCCGGCCACAGCTCCACCGACGGGGCGGTCGTGAACGCCGGCGGGTCCGGCGGGCTGACCGTCGACCTCCTGCACTCGCAGACCGACAGCGCGTCGGGGGCCAGCGCCTACCTGGCCTCGATCAACGGCAACCAGATCGGGTCGTCGCAGGACGTGGGCCAGATCTGCTCGTCGCTGTCGAACAGCCTGCTGCGCCTGGCGTGCGTCGTGGCCTCGGGCGGGGAGGCCTTCGTGGGCCAGGCCGTGGTCCCGGGCAGCGGCAGCGGTACGGGCTCGGCGCTCAGCCTGCTGCTCCTCGACGCCACCGGCACCGGCGGCGCCGGCGCCGTCCCGGCGGTGACCACGTCGGGGGGCTCCCCGGCGAGCGCCGGAACGACCGGGTCGGGCACCACGCCCGGCACCACCGCCACCACCATCGACCTGCCCGTGGTCGTGGCCGGCCCGGCCGCCGCCGTCACCCCCACCCACACGACCGGCGGGGGCCTGCCGTTCACCGGCGCCCCCATCGAGTTCTACGTCCTGGTGTCGGGTGCGCTCCTGGCCCTCGGGGGCGTGGTGTGGCGGCTGTCGACGGTGGTGCGCCCGACGTACGTGGCCTGACCCGGGGGCGGCCCACTGACCGGGCGGCCGGCACGCACGGCGGCGTGCCCGGCCCCCGGTCGGGGCCGGTCAGAACCCGGTCACTCCTGGACGAGCTCGATCAGGGTCCCGAAGGCGCCCTTGGGGTGCACGAAGGCCACCGTGGTGCCCCGCGACCCCGGTCGCGGGGCCTCGTCGATGACCCGGCCGCCCTGGTCCTTCACCGCCTGGAGGGCCCGGCCGCAGTCGTCCACCCGGTAGCCCACGTGGTGGATCCCCTCACCCCGGGTCTCGAGGTACTTGGCCACCGGGGAGCTCGGGGACACCGGGGTCAGGAGCTGGATGTAGGAATCGGCCACCTTGATCAACGCCTCCTCCACCCCGTCGGAGTCGATCCGCTCGCGGTGGGCCACGGTGGCCCCGAAGGTGTCGGCGTAGTAGGCGATGGCCGCCTCGAGGTCCTGGACGGCGATGGCGACGTGGTCGATCTCGGTGAGCACCCCCGAGGCGGCGCCGCCCGCAGCGGCGCTCACCCCCCGTGCCTCCGGAACAGGGTGATCTTGTCCTCGCCGATGCGGGCGCGCAGCTCGGGGTCGTCGATGCCCAGGCCCTCCTGGGGCGCCAGGCACAGCACGCCGAGCTTGCCCTCATGGAGGTTCTTGTGGACCTGGTAGGCGGCCTCACCGGTCTCGGTGAGCGGATAGACGGCGGAGAGGATGGGCTGGATCTTGCCCAGGGCGATCAGCCGGTTGGCCTCCCACGCCTCCTTGTAGTTGGCGAAGTGGCTGGACTTGATCGTCTTGAGCTTCATCCAGAGGTGGCGGTTGTCGTACTCGATCATGAAGCCGCTGGTGGCGGCGCAGGTGACCACCACCCCGCCCCGCTTGCAGACGAACACCGAGGCGCCCATGGTCTGGCGGCCGGGATGCTCGAAGACGATCTCGGGGTCGTCACCCACCAGGCCCCGGATGTCCTTGCCCAGCCGGCGCCACTCCGACTCGTCCTGGGTGTGATCGTCGGACCAGAAGCGGTAGTTGGCGGCCTTGCGGTCGATGACCGCCTCGCAGCCCAGCTCCTCGAGCAGCTTCACCTTCTCCGGGCTCGACACCACCCCCACGGGGATGCCGCCGCCGTTGAGCACGTACTGCACGGCGTAGCCGCCGAGGCCCCCGCCCGCACCCCAGATGAGCACGGTGTCACCCTGCTTCATGTCGGCGCCGTTGCGGCTCACCAGCATCCGGTACGACGTGGAGTTGGTGAGGGCGTTGCACGCCGCCTCCTCCCACGTGAGGTGGGCGGGCTTGGGCATGAGCTGGTTGGCGCGCACGACGGTGAGGTCCGCCAGCCCGCCGAAGTTCGACTCGAAGCCCCAGATGCGCTGGTTGTTGGCCAGCATGGCGTCGTCGTGGGAGCTCGGGTCCTGGTCGTCGACGTAGTTGCAGTGGATGGTGACCTTGTCCCCCGGCTTCCAGTTGCGCACGGCCGAGCCGACCCGGATCACTACGCCCGAGGCGTCGGAGCCGACCACGTGGTACGGCAGGTCGTGGCGGGCGCCCCAGCGCGACTCCTTCCCGAGACGGGACAGGAACCCGAAGGTGGGCAGGGGCTCGAAGATCGAGGTCCACACCGTGTTGAAGTTGATGGCGCTGGCCATCACCGCCACGTAGACCTCGTCGGGGGCGAGCTCGGGGACGGCCACGTCCTCGACCCGGAGGGACTTGCGGGGGTCCTTGTCGGCGGAGTCGACCCCCTCGAACATGCCCACGTCCTCCTTGCGGACGAGGGCGGCCCGGTAGGACTCGGGGACGGGGATGGCGGCAATGTCGTCCGCAGAGGCCCCGTTCTGGATCGCTTCTAGAAAGGCTTGCACGGCCGCGAAGCTACCCGGTCCGGTTTGGACGGGTTACCGGCCGGTAACCGTAGAATTGCTCTTTTGGCCTCGTTAAGGGGGAACAGCCCATGCCCGGCACGGTCATCGTCGCAGGAGCCCGCACACCGATCGGCAAGATGTCCGGCGCCTTCGCGGGCGTACCCGCCGTGGACCTCGGCGGCCACGCCATCAAGGCCGCCCTGGAGCGGGCCGGGGTGAGCCCCGACCAGGTCGACTACGTCTTCATGGGCCAGGTGATCCTGGCGGGGACGGGCCAGATCACCGCCCGCCAGGCGGCGGTCAAGGCGGGGATCCCGATGACCGTGCCGGCCACGACCGTGAACAAGGTCTGCCTCTCGGGCCTCAACGCCATCTACCTGGCCGACCAGATGATCAACGCCGGGGACGCCGAGATCGTGGTGGCCGGCGGCATGGAGTCGATGACGCTGGCGCCCTACCTCCTGCCGGGCGCCCGGGCCGGCCTGCGGATGGGTGACTCCAAGGTCGTGGACTCGATGATGTACGACGGGCTGTTCTGCGCCTTCGACCTGTGCGCCATGGGCGCCGCCACCGAGCGCTACACCAAGGCCCAGACCATCGCCCGCGACCGCCAGGACGCCCTGGCCGCCGCCTCCCACGAGCGGGCCTCGGCGGCCCAGAAGGACGGCAAGCTGGCCGAGGAGATCGTGGCGTTCCCCGTGCCCCAGCGGCGGGGGGACCCGATCATCGTCGACACCGACGAGGGGGTCCGGCCGGGGACGACCGTGGACAGCCTGGGCCAGCTCCGCCCCGCGTTCGAGGCGGACGGCACCATCACCGCCGGCAACGCCAGCCAGATCTCCGACGGGGGCGCAGCCGTCATCGTGATGTCCAAGGAGAAGGCCTCGGCCCTGGGCGTGACCCCCCTCGGGGAGGTCGTCTCCTACGGGCAGGTGGCCGGGCCCGACCCCTCGCTCCTGACCCAGCCGTCCCGGTCGTCGAAGCAGGCCCTCGACAAGGCGGGCCTCAAGGTGTCCGACGTCGACCTGTTCGAGTTCAACGAGGCCTTCGCCGCCGTGGGCGTGGCGTCGATGGACGACCTCGGGATCAGCGACGACATCGTGAACGTCAACGGCGGGGCCATAGCCCTCGGGCACCCGGTGGGGATGTCGGGGACGCGCATCGCCCTCACCCTGCTGCTCGAGCTGCGCCGCCGGGGCGGGGGCACGGGCGTGGCCGCCCTCTGCGGGGGCGGCGGCCAGGGGGACGCCCTGGTCATCAAGACGATCTCCTAGTCCGGGCCGCCTGCCGCCGCCTTCGGGGGTCCCCCCCGCCCCCGCGAAAATAAAAGTGGTCGCCATATATGAAAATTCATATATGACCGGCCAAATCCCACTTTACGGGGCTTTGTCTGCCCGGATAGTGGCGACAGACGATGCTTCCGACCTCGGGGAGCGTCCCGCCCGTCACTCCCGGCAGGAAATGACCGGCCGTATATGAAGATTTATATACGGCACGGGAAAAGCGTTTTCGGGGAGGCCCGGGGGCTGAGCTGCCGGCCCGCACCCCGGCGCTACGGCTGCTTGCGGGCCCGGGAGGGCGCCACCCGAGAGGGCTCTCCCGGCATCTTCGGGTAGACCGGCGGCCAGGGGGCGTCCTGCAGGCCCGCCGCCCGGTCGCGCTCGTGCAGCGCGAGCAGGGGGTCGAGCGACTGGAGGTCGGCCGCCATCTCGGCCCACGGGTCCCCCTCCGAGCTCACCCGCTCGGGAACCGAGGCGATGGTGAGGGCGTCGGGGTGGATGGTCTCCAGCTCCTCCCAGCGGAACGGGGCCGACACCTGCGCCCCGGGCCGGGCCCGCACCGACCACGCCCCGAACACCGTCTTGTGGGGGGCGTTCTGGTTGAAGTCCACGAACACCCGCCGGCCCCGCTCCTCCTTCCACCACGAGGCGGTGATCAGCTCGGGCCGGCGCCGCTCCAGCTCCCGGGCCAGGGCCACGGCCGCCGAGCGCACCTGGTAGGAGTCCCACCGGGGCAGCAGGCGCACGTAGACATGCACACCCCGGTTGCCGGTGGTCTTGGGGCGGCCCTGGACCCCGAGCTCGGCCAGCAGGACCTCGACCTCGTGGGCCGCCTCCCGGACCATCGGGAAGTCCACGCCCGGCGTCGGGTCGAGGTCGATCCGCAGCTCGTCGGCGTGGTCGGGATCGGACGCGTGATACGGCCAGACGTGGAACCCGAGGCAGGCCAGGTTCACCGCCCACAGGACGTGGGCCAGGTCGGCGGCCACCAGGGCCTCCGAGGTGGTGCCGTTCGGCGTGCTGACCGTCGTCGTCTCCAGCCAGTCGGGGCGGGACTCCGGCACCCGCTTCTGGAAGAACGACGACCCCTCGGCGCCGTGCGGGAAGCGCTGCAGCAGCACGGGCCGGCCGCCCATGGCATCGAGCAGGGGCCCCTCGACGGCCTGGTAGTACCGGACCAGGTCGAGCTTGGTGTTCCCGTGCTCGGAGAAGAACACCTTTTCGGGGTTGGTGATGGCGACCTGGCGACCGGCCGCCGGCACCATCACCGTCTCCGCGCTGGGCCCGGCCACGGCGAGCGAAGGTAGCTCCCGGCCGGCCGGCGGGCGACGGCGGGGCTCAGAGCGGAACGATGCGGTGGGACAGCACCCGGCCACCGCCGAGCTCCAGCTCGCCGAACGTGCACACGGGCTGGCGGCGGCGCTGGGTGGCCGACCCGGGGTTGAACAGGAGCTGGCCGTCCACTCCCTCCTCGTCCCAGGGGATGTGGCTGTGGCCGAAGACGACCACGCCGGCGTCGGGGAACAGCCGGCGCATCCGCCCGGCCCGGCCGGCCCGGGCCCCGCTGTCGTGCACCATCGCGATCCGGACCCCGCCGATCTCGACCGACCGGGTCGGAGGCAGCAGGCCGGCCAGCTCGACGTCGTTGTTGCCCGACACGGCGTGGACCGGCGCGAGCTCGGAGAGCTCCGCCAGCGCCGCCCGGCTGACCACATCTCCGGCGTGCAGGATCACGTCGGCGGCGTCCAGGGCCCGCAAGACGGGGGGAGGGAGCCGCTCGAGCCCGGCCCGGAGGTGGGTGTCGGCCAGCACGGCCACCAGCACGGGAGTGATGGGCCCGGAGTAAAGCAGACTCTCCGCTCGTGGTCATCCCCATCCACGACGAGAACCCGCTGCGCCGCCGGCCGGTCGTCACGTGGCTGCTGGTGCTGATCAACGTGGCGCTGTTCCTGGCCGAGCCCATCGGAAAGGTCCCGATGGGCAACGGCACCCAGACACTGGCGTCGGCGTGTCAGCAGATCGAGTTCTTCGACCACTACGGGGCCATACCGAAGGAGCTGACGAGCAACCAGCAGCTGGCGCCCCACGTCGTCGGCCCCATCCCGACGAACGTGGGGCCGCTCCCGTGCCCGACCGAGCGGTGGTCGAAGGTCCCCGCCCTGTCCGTGCTCACCGCCATGTTCCTGCACGCCGGGTGGGCGCACCTGCTCGGCAACATGCTGTTCTTCATCATCTTCGGCAACAACATCGAGGACCGGCTGGGGCGGATCCGCTTTCTCCTCTTCTATCTGGTGGCCGGCTACGTCGCCGCCTACGGGTACGCCCTGGCCTCTCCCCACTCGACGGCCCCGCTGATCGGGGCCTCGGGCGCCATAGCCGGCGTGCTCGGCGCCTACGTCGTCCTGTACCCCCGCGCCCGGGTCACCGCCCTGGTCCCGTTCCTGCTGTTCCTGCCGTTCCGGCTACCGGCTTGGCTGGTCCTGGGCTTCTGGTTCCTGCTGCAGTACGCCTACTCGGCGGGCAACGGGGTGGCCCAGGGTGCCGACGTGGCGTACTTCGCCCATGTGGTGGGCTTCCTGTTCGGGGCGCTGCTGATCCGCCTGATCGTCCCGCGCGGTCGCGCCGCCCTCAGGACAGAGCGATGAGGGCGCCCACGGCAAAGCCCACCGCCAGCAGCCACAGGAGCGTCGGCACCCGGTGGAGCAGCCTGCTCATCGCGTGTACACCCCGCCGTTGCGGACGACCACGGCCACGGCCGGAAGGGGACGGGGGGCGGGGCCGGTCAGGACGGCGCCCGTGCGGGCGTCGAACCGGCTGCCGTGGCACGGGCAGGTGATCACGCCGTTCTGCACCGCGTCGACCGTGCAGCCCTGGTGGGTGCACGTGGCGGAGAAGGCGTGGACGGTGGAGTCGGAGGCGAGGGTCACCACCACGTTCTGGTCGGACACCACCACTCCACTCCCCGGGCGGAGCTGACCGAGCCGGGCCAGCAGCCGCCCGGCGGGAGACGGCAGGAGCGGGGGCGGTCCGGTCCGCCTGCGGGCGGGGGTCGCTCACGTCAGCGGCACCCCGGAGCGGGTGAAGAACCACAGGGCGGCGGTGAGCCACAGCAGCACGAGGAGGGACAGCACCGCTCCACCCAGGACCGGCAGGGCCCAGCCGGGCAGGCCCCGCAGCCGCAGGCCCAGCATCTTGGCCGACCAGGCTCCGTAGAAGAGGCAGCCGGCCACGCTGTGGGCGACCACGCGCACGCTGGCGGTCGCGAACCGGAGCGCCCACATGCAGTGGAAGGCGACGGGCAGCGTGACGACGAAGGCCACGCTCCCCGTGTAGCGGTGCGCCACCGGCGCCCACGAGGGGGCGGGGCCCGCTCCGGGCAGGCGGCCCCACATCCACAGCGCCGTGAGCAGCTGGACGATCAGCAGGGCGGTGGCGATGGTGGTGAGCCACGCCTTCATCTGCAGCATGCCGGAGAAGCCGAGCGTGAACAGGGGCCGACCGGCGGCGGTGTGCAGCCGGGAGTACAACCCGAGGGACAGGGCCACCACCGCGCCCGTCAGGAAGACGACAGCGAGAGGTGCCCGCTCGACCACCCCGACCCGCGCCGACACGCCCGACACCGGTTCTCAACCTAACGCCACGATCGGGGCGGCGGGGGGGTAGCCGGCGGCGCTGCCCTCGTTGACGGCGTCCCCGAACATCAGCAGAGACCCGTCGGCGCCCGCCAGCCGGTACCCGGCTCCGTCCGGGGTGCGTTCCATCCCCGCGACCCCGCCGGCCGGAGCCACGCCTCCGGTGGAGCCGAGGAAGCGGGCGTCGCCGAAGGTGAAGATGCCTCCGTCGCGGGCCGCCAGCCAGTAGCCGGCGCCGTCGGGTGTCGGGGCCATGCCGACGATGGGCTGGTTCAGGCGGATGGCCCCGGTGGAGCCGCGGAAGCAGGCGTCGCCGAAGGTGAAGATGCCTCCGTCGCGGGCCGCCAGCCAGTAGCCGGCGCCGTCGGGTGTCGGGGCCATGCCGACGATGGGCTGGTTCAGACGGATGGCCCCGGTGGAGCCGCGGAAGCGGGCGTCGCCGAAGGTGAAGATGCCCCCGTCGGCTGCGACCAGCCAGTAGCCCCCTCCGTCCGGAGTGGGGGCCATGCCGACGATGGGCTGATTGAGGTGGATGGCCCCGGTCGAGCCGAAGAAGTGGGCGTCCCCGTAGCTGAAGATCCCGCCGTCGCTAGCCACCAGCCAATAGCCGCCTCCGTCGGGAGTGGGGGCCATGCCCACGATGGGCCGGGCCAGGTGCACGCCGGCGGCCGAGCCCCGGAAGGAGGCGGTGCCGAACGTGTACACGCCACCGGAGGAGTCGGCCATCCGGTATCCCTGGGTGGCAACGGCCGGGCGGGTCGCGCCCGAGTTGGGATCGACCATCAGCGACGACTCGTCGACGGCTTCGAACGCCGCCGCCGGCACGGTCTTGAGCTCGTCGAGCAGTCCGTTGTCCCAGCGGTTGTCGGCCGCTCCGGTGAAGTACCAGTTGGAGCCGTTGTCGGCCAGGATCAGCCCGTAGTGCTGCATGGCGCGCAGCACAGCCTGGGCCGGCGCCGAGTAACGGGAGATGTCGAAGCCGGCCTTCAGCCGGAAGCGGGCGCCCATCGGAGGGAGGGTGGGATCACTGGCCGAGCCAGCCTGGTGGCGGGCGGGCCACACGTAGGAGCGGTCGGTCCGGGCGGCCGTGAACCGGATGGCGTGGGTCACCGATCCCGCCGCCACCTCGTCGTAGCGCAGGAGCCCGGGGAGGATCGGGAGGCCGGCGGCGTCGGCCGACGTCCAGCCGGCCGGGCGGAGCCGGTCGGAGCCGAGATTCCAGACGGCTCCGGAGCCGGCCGTCGAACCCGACGGGGAGTAGTGGGCGTCGTACAGCTCGTAGAGGGTGCAGGACGAGGAGTCGACCATGATGGCGTGGCGGTCACCGGTGGCACTCGGGCCGCCCTCGATCGGGGTGTCGGGGCCGAAGGGGTACGGCCCGGGGTCGCTCTCGTCGGCGTAGGTGAAGCTGA
>DASUHN010000334.1 GCA_036273495.1 Acidimicrobiales bacterium
GCGTCCTATCTCCTCGACCCGGCCGAGGGGCAGTACGTGCTGGAGGACGTGTGCCTGCGCTACGCCCAGCTGGAGCTGGCCCCGCCCGGCGGCGCTCCGGCCGGCCAGCTCGACCTGTCGGGGGAGGCGGCCGACCCCTCCGCCGCCGCGGCCCGCCGGGCGGCGGCCGTGGCGGCCGTGGTGCCGCCGCTCGAGCGGGCCCTCGACGTCCAGGGCCTGCGCAACCTCCACGACCAGATCGAGCGTCCCCTCGTCCGGGTGCTGGCCCGGATGGAGGCGGTCGGGGTGCGGGTCGACACCGCCTACCTCGAGAAGCTGCACGGGGAGCTGACCAGCCAGGCCGCCCGCCTCGAGCACGAGATCCACGAGGCGGCGGGGATGGTGTTCAACGTGAACTCCACCCCGCAGCTGCGCACCCTGCTGTTCGACAAGCTGGGCCTGGTTCCCCAGAAGCGCACCAAGACCGGGTTCTCTACCGACGCCCAGTCCCTGGAGCGTCTCCGGGGCCAGCACCCGGTCGTCGAGACCCTGCTGCAGTACCGCGAAGTCGAGAAGCTGCGCTCGACCTACGGGGAGGGCCTCCTGGCCGAGGTGGCCGCCGACGGGCGCATCCACGCCACCTTCAACCAGACCGTCGCCCGCACCGGGCGCCTCTCCTCCGACCAGCCCAACCTCCACAACATCCCCGTCCGCAGCGAGGAGGGCCGCCGCTTCCGGCGGGCGTTCATCCCCGCCGAGGGCCACCGCTTCCTGGTGGCGGACTACAACCAGATCGAGCTGCGCGTGATCGCCCACCTGTCGGGGGACCCCGGCCTGGTCGAGGCCTTCACCGAGGAGCGCGACATCCACCGCACGACAGCGGCGCGCATCTTCGGGGTGGAGCCGGGCGACGTGGACCTGGCCCAGCGCTCCAAGGCCAAGATGGTCTCCTACGGCCTCGCCTACGGCATGGAGGCCTACGGCCTGTCGCAGCGCCTGGGCGTGCCGGTCGACGAGGCGTCCACCATCCTCAACGCCTACTTCGAGGCCTTCCCCAACGTGCGCAGCTACATGGAGGCCACGGTGGCCGAGGCCCGCCAGAAGGGCTACACCGAGACGCTGTTCGGGCGGCGGCGCAAGATCCCTGAGCTGTCGGCGTCGAACTACCGCCTGCGGCAGGCGGGGGAGCGCCAGGCCATGAACGCCGGCATCCAGGGCCTGGCCGCCGACATCTTCAAGGTGGCGCTGGTGCGCCTCGACTCCGCCCTCGAGACCGAGGGGCTGCACAGCCGGCTGATCCTCCAGGTCCACGACGAGGTGATCCTCGAGGTCGTCCCCGAGGAGACCGAACGGGCCGCCGAGCTGACCGTCGGGGCCATGGGCTCCGCCGCCGACCTGTCGGTGCCCCTCGTCGTCAACGTCTCCTGGGGGGACAGCTGGGCCGATGCCAAGGGCTGATGACATGACCCGCCGGGTCCCCTGCACCCCGGCTCCTCCGCCCCGTGGGGCCCCGGCCCCACGGGCGGCCGTTCACATCCCACGGCAGCCGACGGAATGGGAGCGCCTGGCCGACTTCACCGGCCGGGCCTACCTGAGATACGCCCACACCAAGGGCACGGCCCAGGAGGTCGCCTTCCTCGTCGACGAGCTGGCGCTGCGCCCCGGCGAGCGGGTCCTCGACGCCGGCTGCGGGCCGGGCCGCCACGCTCACGCCCTGGCGGACCGCGGCCTCGACGTGGTCGGGATCGACCTGGCGGCGCGCTTCGTCGAGGTGGCGGCGGAGGGGGAGAGCTCGGCCCGCTTCGTGCGCGCCGACGTGCGGCGTCCTCCGCTGCGCGGCGCCTCCTTCGACGCCGTGGTGTGCCTGGGCCAGGGCGGGTTCGGGCTGCTCGGCGGCGGGACCGAGGAGACCGACGCCCTGCGCGCCCTGGCGGCGCTGCTCCGCCCCGGCGCCCCCCTCGTCGTCACCGCCTTCTCCGCCTACTACGCGGTGAGATGGCTGGAGCAGGACCAGGTCTTCGACCCGGGCACCGGCGTGCACCGGGAGACGGCGTCGGTGCGCAGCGAGGCGGGCACGGACGAAGGTCGGTTCGAGCTCACGAGCACGTGCTTCACGCCCCGCGAGCTGCGCATGGCGGGCGCGGCCGCCGGGCTGGACGTGGAAGCGGTGTGGTCGGTCGAACCCGGTCGGTGGGCGCGCCGCCCGCCGGAGCTGGACCTGCCCGAGCTGCTCGTCGTGGCGCGGATGCCGGCGGCGGGGAGGCCCGGTGATAGCCTTTGATTTCCTTTAATTCCCTATAGATCACCGAGGCTCTACCCCCGTATGTCCGATCCGACGACCGACCCGACCGCTTCGACCGCCACCGCCGCACCGCCGGATGGTGACGGGTACATCCCCCGGGAGGTGGTGGTCGACGATCTGGGCGGGATGAGCCTCGAGGACGCCATCGCCGCCACCATCGTCGAGTTCGACGACGGTGACATCGTGAAGGGCACGGTCGTCAAGGTCGACAAGGACGAGGTCCTGCTCGACATCGGCTTCAAGTCCGAGGGCGTGATCCCCGCCCGCGAGCTGTCGATCCGCCACGACGTCGACCCGTCCGAGGTGGTCCACCTCGGTGAGGAGATCGAGGCCCTGGTCCTCCAGAAGGAGGACAAGGAGGGCCGGCTGGTCCTGTCCAAGAAGCGGGCCCAGTACGAGCGGGCGTGGGGGACCATCGAGCGCATCAAGGAATCCGACGGCGTCGTGTCCGGCCCGGTCATCGAGGTCGTCAAGGGCGGCCTGATCCTCGACATCGGCCTGCGGGGCTTCCTCCCCGCCTCGCTCGTCGAGCTGCGCCGGGTGCGCGACCTGCAGCCGTACGTGGGGCGCAGCCTCGAGGCCAAGATCATCGAGCTCGACAAGAACCGCAACAACGTCGTGCTCTCCCGCCGGGCGTGGCTGGAGGAGACCCAGCGCGAGCAGCGCGAGGAGTTCCTCGTCAACCTCAAGCCCGGGGAGGTCCGCCAGGGCACGGTCTCGTCGGTCGTCAACTTCGGAGCCTTCGTCGACCTGGGCGGGATGGACGGCCTGGTGCACGTGTCGGAGCTGTCGTGGAAGCACGTCGACCATCCGTCGTCGGTCGTGCAGGTCGGGGACGAGATCGAGGTGCAGGTCCTCGACGTCGACCTCGACAAGGAGCGCATCAGCCTCTCGCTCAAGGCCACCCAGCAGGATCCGTGGCAGGAGTTCGCCAACGCCCACCGGGTGGGTGAGCTCGTCTACGGGCGGGTCACCAAGCTGGTGCCGTTCGGCGCCTTCATCCAGGTAGGGGAGGGCATCGAGGGCCTCGTCCACATCTCGGAGATGGCCGTGCACCACGTCGACCTCCCCGAGCAGGTGGTGAACCCCGGCGAGGAGCTGTGGGTGAAGATCATCGACATCGACCTGCAACGCCGCCGCATCAGCCTGTCGATCAAGCAGGCCGCCGAGGGCGGCGAGGTGGCGGCCGAGTACCAGGAGCACTTCGGCCAGCACGCCTACGACGAGGCCGGGAACTACATCGGGGCCAACGAGTACGCCAACTCCGAGTTCACGCCCGAGACCGAGGCCCAGGCGGCGTGGGCCGACTACGCCGCCGAGTTCGGCGCCGGCGCCCCCGCCGGCCGCACCGATGACAGCCCCACCGGGGATGCGGAGTCGGAGGAGCCGGGCTCGACCGGGTAGTGGCAGGCCACGTAGTGGCCGGTCTCGATCTCCCGGATCTGGGGTTCCTCCACCGCGCAGCGCTCGTCGGCGCGCGGGCAGCGCGTCCGGAAGCGGCAGCCGCTCGGCGGGTCGATCGGTGACGGGAACTCCCCGCCGAGCAGCCGGTCCTGCGGGGACGGGCGCACGTCGGGGTCGGGCACCGGGATCGACGACAGCAGGGCGTTGGTGTAGGGGTGGGTGGGACGCCGGTAGAGCGGATCCGCCGGCGCCACCTCACAGATCTTGCCGAGGTACATGACCGCCACCCGGTCGCTGACGTTGCGCACCACCGCCAGGTCGTGGGCGATGAAGATGAGCGTCAGCCCGTAGCGCTCCTTCATGTCCTCGAGCAGGTTGAGGATCTGGGCCTGGATCGACACGTCGAGGGCCGACACCGGCTCGTCGCAGATGATCAGCTTGGGATCCATCATCAGGGCCCGGGCGATGCTGATCCGCTGGCACTGCCCCCCCGAGAACTGGTGGGGACGGCGCCGGGCGGCGGTGTCGTAGTCGAGGCCGACCGCGTCGAAGACCTCGCGCACCCGGGCCTCGCGCTCGGCGGGCGTGCCCTGCTTCCAGATGGCCAGGGGCTCGGCCACGATGTCGCCCACCCGGTGGCGGGGGTTCAGCGAGGAGATCGGGTCCTGGAAGATCATCTGGAGGCGGGGGCGTACCCGGCGCAGCGCCTCGCCGCTCAGGCGGGTGAGCTCGTCCCCGTCGTAGTTCACCGATCCCGATGTGGGCGGCGGCATCTGCACGATGGCCCGCCCGGTGGTCGACTTGCCGCAACCGGACTCGCCGACCAGGCCGAGGGTCTCCCCCGGCAACACGTCGAAGCTGACGTCGGACACGGCGTGCACCCGGCGCCCGCCGGCGGCCGGGAACTCCACGACCAGGTTCTCGACCCGGAGGAGGGGGTTCTCGTCCTGGCGGAGGTGGGCGGTCCCGCTCCCGGCCATCAGGCTGTCCCCGCCGTCACGTCAGGCCTCCCGTTCACCCGGCCGCCTCGGTGCCGGCCATGACGGTGGCGGGCACCTGGGCGGCGATGTGCTCCGGCGGGGGAGCGGGGTGGCCCCGCTCCTCGTTGCGGGCCAGGGCGTCGCGCCCCTCGGGCGTGCCCACCGGGTACCAGCACGCGTAGAGGTGGCCGGGGGTGGACGCCTCGGTCAGCTGGGGCTCCTCGATCCAGCACCGCTCCTGGGCGTAGCGGCACCGGGGGGCAAAGCGGCATCCCGGCGGGGGGTTCACCAGGTCCGGCGGCCGTCCCGGGATCGCCGTCAGCCTGGTGTGCGGGGTGTGCTGGATCTGGGGGATCGAGGCCATGAGGGCCTCGGTGTACGGCATCTTCATGTCGCGGTACAGCGCCCGGGTCGGGGCCTTCTCCACGATCTTGCCGGCGTACATCACGGCGATCTCGTCGGTGCGCCCGGCCACCACGCCGAGGTCGTGGGTCACCAGGATCATGGCCATGAACCGCTCCTGCTGCTGGGCCTGCAGGAGATCGAGGATCTGGGCCTGGACCGTCACGTCGAGGGCGGTGGTGGGCTCGTCGGCCAGGAGCAGCTTGGGCCCGCACGCCAGGGCGATGGCGATGGTCACCCGCTGGCGCATCCCCCCCGACAGCTGGTGGGGGTACTCGCGCAGCCTCCGCTCCGGCTCGGGGATGCCGACCGAGCGGAGCAGCGCCAGGGCGCGGTCGCGGGCCTCGTCATCCTCGATTCCCAGGTGGTACACGAGGCTCTCGGTGATCTGGCGGCCGATCCGCATCACCGGGTTGAGCGCGGTCATCGGGTCCTGGAACACCATGCTGATCTCCGCGCCCCAGATCAGGCGCAGGTCCCGCTCGGGGAGGCCGACCATGTCGTGGCCGGCGTAGAGCACCTGGCCCAGGCGCACCACGTTGCTCTTCGGGAGCAGG
>DASUHN010000335.1 GCA_036273495.1 Acidimicrobiales bacterium
CGGCCTGGGCCCTCGCCCGCGGGTGGCGGAGCGTCTCGGCCGAGACGTCCCGCCGGCGGGCCCTCTGGTCGGTACCCGCCGACCTCGGCGTCGATGCCGTCACCGCCGCCGCCCTCCTGGCCGGGAGCGCCCGGCACCGGAGCGTCGTCCTGTGAGGGCGCCCGGCATCACCGTCGTGCTGCCGACCTGGAACCGCCCCCTCGGGCTCCGGCGGGCCCTGGAGGGGCTGGCCGGCCAGCGGGACCCGGGCCCGGAGTGGGACGTCACCGTCGTCGCCAGCGCTTCCGACCCGGCCGCCCGGCCCGTGGTCGAGGCGGTGGGCCGCCGGCTCCCCGTACCGGTGACGGTGGCCGACGAGCCCGAGCCCGGCGCCTCGCGGGCCCGCAACCGGGGCCTGGCGACCAGCCGGCAGGTCGTGGCCTTCCTCGACGACGACTGCGTTCCCGAGGCGGGATGGCTGGCCGCCGTCACCCGGCCCGTGCTGCGGGGGGAGTGGGCGGCCGCGGCCGGGCGGGTGGTGGCCGACCCGACGGTGGCCCGGCCCCGCTGGCTGGGTGACGCCCTGGTGGCCTACCTGGCCGAGTACGACCGGGGCGCGGAGGAGCGTCCCCTCGCTCCCGACGACTTCCTCCTCACCGCCAACGCCGCCTTCGACGCCGATCTGCTCACCGCGGCGGGTGGCTTCGACCCGCTCCTGGGACCCACCGCCGGGCGCCCCACGGTCAACGACGACGTGGATGTGTGCCGCAAGGTGCGCGCCGCCGGTGGGCACATCCTGTACGTGCCGTCGGCGCGGGTGGTTCACGAGCTGCCGGCGTCCCGCCTGTCCCCCACCTACCTGCTGCGCCGGATGCACGCCCAGGGCCGCTCGGACTGGATCCTCGACCGGCGGACCAACGCCCGGGCCCGGGACCGGGGCCTGGGCTCGGCCGGCCGGCAGCTAGTGAAGGAGGAGGCGAGCATCCTGCGCCAGGGCCCGTGGCACCGCCCCGTGGCCCTCCACGCCGCCGGCGCCGTGGCCCGGGCCGCCGGCTTCGCCCGGGAGGCGCTCCGGGCCCGGGGCCGTCAGGCCGACTGAGGCGCGGCGTCGTGGGGAGGCCGGGGCACGGCGAGGATGGCCCGGGTCAGCAGGCCCCGGTGCCCGGGCCGGCCGGCCAGGAAGCCGGCCAGGGGGGACAGCCGGTGATCGGGCGGGGCGCCCCTGCCGTGCGGGACGAGGAAGCGCCGGCCCACCTGCTCGACCCGGAAGCCGGCGGTGGCGGCCAGCTGGCACAGGCCGGCCGAGTTCACCCGCCACCACTCGTCCGAGGCGGGCCGGAGGCGGGCCGCCGGCTGGCGGCGGGCCACCACCTCGAGCAGGGGGTCGACGGCCTCCACCAGGACGAGCGAGCCGGAGCACACCGAGCGCATGGCCTCGAGGGCGCGCACCGGGTCGCGCAGGTGCAGGAGCAGGGCTCCGCACAGCACGACGTCGAAGGTCCCGTCCCGCTCCGGGTCGAGGTCGTAGGCCGAGCGGGCCAGCCACTTGGCCTTCGAGCCCAACGCCGCCGCCGCCTCGGCGAACCCGGGCCCGCGGCCCGAGCCCCACTCCCCGATGGACGCGGGTCCGGACCGGCGGTGGTCGTAGGCCCAGTCGATCTGGCGGGGGTCGTCGAGGTCGCACGCCACCACCTCTGACGCGCCGCGCCGCTCCATCTCGAAGGCCCAGAAGCCGTCGAAGGTCCCGACGTCGAGGCAGCGACGGCCCGCCAGCTGCGCCGGCCAGGGGACGTGGGCGGGCGCACCACGCGTGTCGAAGTACCCGGCGGTAGGGCCGCGGCCGGGCAGGTCGATGGTGTGGTACCAGCTGCGGCGCTCCGGCACCCGGGAAGTCTAGGAGCGCGCCGGCACGGTCATTCGCTCCGCCAGCACGCCCCGCCGGCCGAGCAGGGGGCGCGGCCCGGCCAGGCGCGGGACAGCACCGGGCCGGCCCGGCGTTCGAGCCGCGACCGGCTCCCACGTTGGCCGCCGTAGACGACGAAGTGGGAGCGGCCGTGGTGCACGCGGTAGCGCACGAGGCCGCGCTCGGCGGCGTGGTCGAGCAGGCGGGGGATCGGCAGCTCCCGGTGCATGTGCGGGTCCCCGGGATCGGGCTCGAGGAAGTTGACCGCCACCAGCCGCCCCCTCGACTCCAGGGCGGCCAGGAAGGCGAAGGGGTCCTCGACGTGCTCGATCACGTCGAAGGAGTAGACGAGGTCGTAGCCGCCGGGCACCTCACCGTCGACGTCGAACACCTCCGCCTCCAGGCCCCGCTGCTGCAGCCGCCAGCGGAGATACCGGGTGCTCGGGTTGTCGAAGTCGGCGAAGTCGACGCGATAGCCGTCACCGATCAGCCGCAGGCCGTCGGTCCCGATGCCCGAGCCGTAGTCGAGCAGGCGGGAGCCGGCGGGGACGTAACGGCGGACGGCGGCACGGTAGGGGACCTTGGTGGACCACGCCGCGAATGCCGTGAGGTCGTACAGGTACGCCTCGCTCGTGCGGTAGAACGTCTCCTCGTCCGGGGCGGCATCCAGCTCGGCCTCGATGGCGTGGTCGTGGAGGTACAGGCGCTGCTCTTCGAACCGGTCGCCGAGGTAGGCGCGCAGCTCCCCGAAGTCGCGCTCGGACTCCCAGGCGTTGAGGAAGAACGGCGCCAGCTGCAGGTGGTACCACCGGTTCGCCTCGGCGCGCCCCCGGTCGCGCAGCGGTCCCCGTGGGAGCCAGTCGACGACGCGGCGCCACAGCGGGTTCGGGGGGCGGGTGGCGAGGGCCTCGCGGCAGCGGGGCAGGAACCACGGCTCGAACCACGGGTGCCTCGTGGTCATGACGTGCTCGGCCCGGCCGGCGGTCTCGAAGCGCCGGCGCAGCCCCGGCCAGTCGTAGCGGTGCAGGTGGAGGCCGACCGCGTCGGGCTCGTACCACAGCCGCATCCCTTCCTGCTCCATGCGCCAGCCGAGGTCGAGGTCCTCGTACAGGAACCGGAACGCCGGGTCGAACCCGCCGGCGCGGGCGAACAACTCGGTCTTGAACGACACGTTCGACGAGTAGAAGCGGGACCAGCCGGCCGGACCGGCCTGCATGTGGGCGTAGTCGAACTGGGTCCCCGACCATTCCAGCCACCGCTGGATCCGGCCCCGCTCGGCGTCGGGGTGCCAGCGGATCAGCCCCAGCACGGCGTCCTGGCCCTCGGGCCGGCGGTTGTGGGCGTCGAGGTGGCGGCCCACCAGGTCGGGCGTGGCCAGGATGTCGTCACCGAGGAGTAGGGCCAGCGGCCGCGCCTCCCGGCGCGCCCACTCGACTCCCGCGTTGCGCGCCGGCCCCGGGCCGCCCCGGGGCACGCCCGTCACGGTGACCCGGGCCCGGGGCGCCACCGCCTCGGCCGCCTGGTCCTCTCCGTCGGCCACCACGACGGTGTGGAAGCCCGACGCCGTCTGATCGTCCAGAGCGTCGAGGGCGCGGGGCAGGACGCCCCACCGCTCCCGGGTCGGGATGACGACGACGAGGTCCTCAGCCCGGAACGGGCTGCTCACTCCACCTTGTCTTTGCCGGTGGTGACGGGCACGCCGGGCGGGCCCTCGCCCGGGCCGAAGTACTCGACCGGACGGGCCGGCGCCCCCAGCGCCAGGGTGTAGGCGGGGATGTCACGCGACACGACGGAGTGGGCGCCGATCACCGCCCGCCGGCCCACGTTGGCGAAGATCGTGCACTTGCCCATGACGATGGCGTCGTCGTCGATCCGGATCGGCTTGAAGTCGTAGCCCTGGGCCAGCAGGTGGCGCTCCGGGTCGCGGAAGCGGTGCCGGCCGTCGACGATCAGGCCGGACTGGCCGATCACGACCCCGGGGCCGATCTCGATCGTCGTGCTGCACTGGATCAGGCAGTCGGCCGTGAACACGGCGCCGTCTCCGATCTCCACCCGGCCGTCCCCCTGGATCTGGCACACGAAACCGCGGCGGAACTCGACGCCCCTCCCGACGATCAGCGTGCCCCGCCCGGGGATGTCCAGCGAGAACCCGGGGCCCAGGAACACCGGACCCCGGAACTCGACCCGGCAGTGCCTGTGGGTGGCCCGGATCAGCTGCTTGCGGGCCTCCGACGCCGTCCGGGCGCCGACGCGGTAGCGCAGGTACCACGGCAGCTCGCCCAGGCTGGCAGGACGGTCCATCCGGCGTGACCTTACGCTCCGGGTAAGTGTCCCCCACGCCATCCGTGGCTCCCGCCGTCTCCGTCGTCGTCGCCACCCACGAGCGACGCGCCCTGCTGGCCGGGCTGCTGGCGGCGCTGGACTCGCAGACCTGGCCCGACCTGGAGATCGTCATCGTCGACGACGGCTCGACCGACGGGACGTGGGAAGAGCTGCAGGGCCGGGCGGGGAGCAGCCCCCGGACGCTGCGCATCGTCCGCCAGGAGCACCCGACCGGGCCGGCGGCGGCGCGCAACCGGGGCTGGCGGGAGGCGCAGGGGCGGATCATCGTCTTCACCGACGACGACTGCGTGCCCACGCCCGGTTGGGTCGAGGCGCTGGTCGCGCCGATAGCCGCGGGCCGGGCCGATCTCGTCCAGGGAGTCACCATGCCGCCGCGCGAGCAGTGGGACGGCTCGGGCCCCTTCGCCCGCACCATGTGGGTGCTCGACGAGGACGGCTTCTACGCCACGTGCAACATGGCCTACGCGCGGGACGTGCTGGCGGAGGCGGACGGGTTCGACGAGCGGTTCCTCCGGCCCTTCGGGGAGGACACCGACCTGGCGTGGCGGGCCATCGAGGCGGGGGCGCGGCCCGCGTTCGTCGAGGACGCGGTCGTGCACCACAAGGTGTGGCCCTCGAGCTGGACCGCCCACGTGCGCGACCGGGCCCGGCGGGAGGGCATCGTGCTGGCGGCGCGGGAGCACCCCCAGATCCGGGCCCGCTTCTGGCGACCCGGGTGGTACCAGGGCTCCCACCCCCGGGCTCTGCTGGCCGCGGCGGGCGCCGTGGTGGCTCTGGCCGCCCCGGGGTGGGCCCGCCTGGCGGGAGCGGCGCTGGCCGTCCCGTACGTCCACTACCGCCTGGCGGTGCGGAGGCTGCCGTGCCGGCCGAGGAACCTGGCCCCGGTCATAGCCCTGGCGCTGGTGGCGGATCTGGTGGAGGTGGGGGTGCTGGTCGTGGCGTCGGCCCGCTACCGGACTCTGTTGCTCTAGCGGCGGGCCCCGGGTCCTGCGGACCACGCCCGCCGCTGCCGGCGGGGGCCCCATCCCCGCCGGCGCCCTCATGGCGCTCATCGGTGCTCCCCCCTCGCACCAGGGCCCGGGCCTGGCGGGACCAGCGCTCGGCGGCGCCGTGGTCCCCGCGGAGGCGCGCCCCGGCCCACAGCTCGGTGGCGGCGGCGGCGCTGACGTACCGGTAGGCGGCGGTGGACAGGCGGCCGTGGGTCAGATGGTGGAAGCGCAGCGCCGACGCCGTCTCGAGGTCCACCCGGGCCGCCCCGAACGCCTGCTGCCCCGAGGCGTTCCCCACGTGGCGGAACCGGGCCCGGGGCTCGAACAGCACGTCGTAGCCGGCGTGGTGCACCCGCCAGCACCACTCCATGTCCTCGGCGTACATGAAGAAGCCCTCGTCGAACAGCCCCACCTCGGCCAGCAGCGACCGGCGCATGAGGAGGGCGGCGCCGACGGCCCAGTGGACCGGGCGGGTCACGTCGTGGCACCAGTGACCCTCGAGCATCTCCCGCTCGAGGACCCGCCGGGGCAGCCACCACCTCCCCCCCAGGGCGTGCAGGAACGCCATCCGCAGCGAGGGGAAGGGGTGGGTCGAGTGCTCGAGGGTGCCGTCGGGCCGCTCGATCCGGGGCGCCACGGCGGCGGCGGTGGGCAGCTTCTCTCCGGCGCCGACAAGCTCGCCCACGGCCCCCGGCTCGGGCCAGGCGTCGGGGTTGAGGGCCAGGAACCACGGCGCCGTGCCCCGCCGGAGGAGACGGTTCATCCCGGCCGCGAAGCCCAGGTTCCGCTCGTCCGCGTCGATCTCCGCCTCGGGCACCCACTCCCGCACCGCGGCAGGAGTGCCGTCGGTCGAGCCGTTGTCCCTCACGAGCAGCCGGATGCGGCAGCGCTGCTCGCTGTCCAGGAGGCGGCGCAGGTTCTCCACCACCAGATCGCGCGTGTTCCATGTCACCACGCCGACGTCGACGTCGGGAGTGGTCACAGCAGCCGGAAGGTGCCCTCGAGGTCGGCCACCCCGGCGGCGGCGGGACGCGACGAGACGAAGAACGGCAGCTGTTGGCTTGCGGCCAGGCGGGCCGCCACCCCGTCGCTCAGGCCCACCTGCACGCTGTAGCTGCCGGTGACGAGGCCGACCCGGAGGGCCACCTCCGCCGTGAAGGTCGATCCCGCCTCCACCGGGTGGGGCAGCAGCTCGCGCGTCGAGTCGGTGTAGGCGTAGCTGCCCGATTCGTTGGTCACGGCCACGCCGAGGTACGGGTCGTCCACCACGGCATCGATCCGCAGCCGGACCCGCAGGACCATCCGGTCCCCACCTGCGAGGTGCCGCGTGGGCCGGCCCTCCCCGTCGAGGAGCTCCACCCCCTCGATGACCGCCACGCCGGGCCGCTCCGGCGGCAGGTCTCCGGCGTTGACCGGGTCGAGCTCACGGGACTCGCCCAGGAGATCGTGGTAGACGGAGATGGCGTCGTTGGTGGGCCCGAGGAAGTGCAGTCGGCCGGCGGCCATGACCCCGGTCCGGGGGCACATCAGGCGCACGGCGTTCAGGTTGTGGCTGACGACCACGATGCTCGTTCCCGCCTCGCGGATGGCCAGCATGCGGTCGTAGCACTTGAGCTGAAAGGCCAGATCCCCCACCGCCAGCACCTCGTCGACCAGGAGCACGTCGGGACGCGACTGCACCGCCACGGCAAACCCGAGCCGCACGAACATCCCCGACGAGTAGAACTTGACCGGGGTGTCGAGGAAGTCCTCCAACTCGGAGAACGCCACGATCTCGTCGAGGGAGGCATCGAGCTCCCGCCGGGTCATGCCGAGGATCATCCCGTTCACGTAGACGTTCTCCCGCCCGGTCAGCTCGGGATGGAACCCGACACCGACCGAGATCAGCGGGGCCACGCGCCCCCGCACCGCCAGGACGCCCTCGGTCGGGGCCGTGACCCCGGCCAGCATGGTGAGCAGAGTCGACTTCCCCGACCCGTTGCGCCCGATAAGGCCCAGGCACTCCCCCTCGTCCAGGGTCAGGTCGACGCCCCGCACCGCCCACAGGCTGCTGCGGCGGGTGCGCTGGCGCAGCCGCAGCGCGGCCGTCACGAGCATGGGCGCGTCCTCGTACTTGATGAAGCGCTTGCCGACTCCGGACAGCTCGACGACCGTGGTCACGGCCCCGTCCCCCGGCCGACCCGCCCCGGCCTCACAGGAGGTCCGTGAACAGCCGGTTGTAGCGACGGTGCAACGCCGCTGCTCCGACCAGGAGGACGGCGCTCCACCCGATCGAGATCACGACCGTCCATCCCCAGTGCGGGTCGACCCCGGCGGTGGCGGCCCGCAGCAGCTCCACCACGCCGGTCACCGGGTTGGCCGCAACCACGGCGTGCACGAAGCCGTGGGCCAGATGCAGCGGGTAGAAGACCGGCGTGAGATAGAACCACCCGATCACCGCCGCCGTGACGATGTAGCGGATGTCGCGGAAGTAGACGTGGAGCGCCGACGTCACCAGCCCGGCCCCGGCCGTGAGCGCCACCAGGAGGGCGGTGGCCGGCACCAACCACAGCACGTTCACCCCGAGGCCGACCCCCAGGACCAGGCACAGCAGGAGCAGGATGGCCACGGTTATGACGTAGCCGTACAGGTTGGCCACCACGCTGACCAGCGGCAGCAGGACGCGGGGGAAGTAGATCCGGGTCGACATCCCCGACCCGTCCACGATGGCGGTCGCGGCCGCCGACAGGGTGTTGCTGAAGTAGGTCCAGCCGACCATCCCCGTCAGCACGAACACGGCGAAGTTGGTGCCCGTGTGGATCCGCACCACCTTCGAGAACACCAGCGCGAGCACCAGGGCCTGGAACACCGGGAGGCCGACGGCCCAGAGCAGGCCCAACGACGCCCGGCGGTAGCGGACGTAGAAGTCCTTGCGGGCCAGGATCCCGAGGAGCTGGCGCGCCGCCCACACGTCGGCCACCAGCTCCGGGAGCGGGGTGATGGGACCGGTCAGCACGAAGCCCTCGCCGCGGGGACCGGCGGTCGGTGCGTGCACCGGCGCAGTGTAGGGTCGGCCCCGGTGAACCCCGAGGAGTTGCGCCAGCAGGTGTCCGGGCGCGATTGGTACCACACCATCGAGCTGGCGCCCGGCGTCAAGACACCGGGTTGGTTCGACACGGCGGCGGTGGCGGCCCGGCTGCCCTGGCCCTCCCTCTCCGGTCTCCGCTGCCTCGACGTCGGCACCTTCGACGGGTTCTGGGCGTTCGAGATGGAGCGGCGGGGCGCATCCGAGGTGATGGCCGTCGACGTGCCCGACCCGGCGGCATGGGACTGGCCCGTCGGGTCGAGCGAGGAGACACGGGCGGCCATCGGCCAGCGCAAGGGTCAGGGGGATGGCTTCCTGCTGGCGCGCGACGCCCTGGACTCGAAGGTGGAACGACGGGACCTGAGCGTCTACCAGCTCTCGCCCGACGCCGTGGGGTGCTTCGACTTCGTGTACGTCGGCAGTCTGCTCATCCACCTGCGTGACCCCGTCGGCGCCCTGAGCGCGGTCCGCTCGGTGTGCGACGGCACCCTGATGGTCGTGGACGCCATCGACGCCCCTCTGACGGCGTTCACCCGCCGGCCCGCCGCCTGGCTCGACGGACGGGGACGGCCGTGGTGGTGGAAGGCCAACGCCGCCGGCATCGTCCGCATGGTCGAGGCGGCCGGGTTCGAGATCATCGACCGCCCGCAGCGGGTGTGGATGAAGGCGGGAGCCGGGCAAGTCCGGCCGACGTCACCCGTCGCCGCCGTGCGCCATCTGCGCCACACCGCCGGCAGGGAGGCCCTCCTGTGGCTCACGGCCGGGGACCCCCACGTCTGCGTGCGGGCCCGCCCCCGCGCCTAGTCCCCGTCCGGCTGTCCGGCGTCAGCCCACTACCGACCGGTACAGCTCCTCGTGGGCCGGGCCCACCGCCTCGTCCCAGCCCCACGTCCGGGCGTGGTCGGCGCAGCGCTCCGGCGTCCCGGGCGCCCGGGCCAGGTCCACCGCATCCCCGATGGCCTCGGCCAGGGCGGGGATGTCCCCGAACGGCGTGGCGGCCTGGCCGATGCCGGGCGCGTTCACCACGTCCACCATGCCGGCCTCGGCGTAGCAGGCCACCGGTGTGCCACACGCCAGCGACTCCGCCAGCACCAGTCCGAACGCCTCGTGCCACGACGGCAGCACGGTCACCGTGGCGCCCCGGTACAACGCCGGAAGCTGCTCGGGGCGGACGTCGTCGATCCGCTCGGTGAGCTCGAGGGCGTCCACCCCCTCGGCACCGAGACCGGCCACCGCCAGGGGATCGGCCCGGGCCAGCACGGCGCTGGCGCCTCCGCCCACGCCGGCGACCGCCCAATCCGGGGCACCCGGTCCGCACAACACGAGCCGGGCATCGGGATGCCGCTTCCGCACCAGCGGCAGGGCGGCCAGGACGTGGTGGACCCCCTTGCGGATCTCCGACGCGTCGGACGGGAAGAGGAGCCGTACCGGTCCGGCGCGCGGTTGCAGGTCGGGGGAGAACGTCTCCAGCCGCACCCCCGGCGGAACGACCCGCAGCCGCCGGCGGCCGGTCCCGCCCAGGCGGGCACCGGTCAGCCCCTCCATCTGCGCCGCCGCCGACCGCGACAAGGTGATGGTCACCGCCGCCGCCCGCACGGCCCGCTCGAACAACCGCCTGCCACCGGGCTGGAGGGCAAAGTCCTCCGCGGTGGGGTGTCCCAGCACCGTGAACACGACCGGGTGCCCCGACAGCCGGGCGGCCAGCACCCCGGTCGGCGTGAGACTGTGCACGACGTCGTAGCGCCGTCGGAGCAGGGCCCCCAGGGCGATGCCGCCGAACGTCTCCATGGGGCCGGCACCGACACGGCGCAACGGCGCCAGCTCCCGCAGCTGGTACCGGCGCACGACGGCGCCCTCGGGCGTGCGCTCGACCGAGGCCCCCGCCCAGGCCCCGGTGATCACGTCGACCCGGTGACCGGCCCGAGCCAGGTACCAGGCCAGGTCGTGGAGGAGTCGCTCTCCGCCCCGGCGCACCTCCGGCCAGGAGAACGGGTGCACGAGCGCCACCCGGAGCGGAGCCATCCCCGGCCACAATGACACGCGTGGCCCGGGAGGTGGCGCCCAGCGCGACAGCATCGGCACCGGAAAGCCAGGAGCCGGTCGCGCCCGTCCGGGTGGCCCTCGACGCCCGGGCGCTCACCGATGCCTCCGCCTTCCGCGGCGTCGGCACCTACGTGCGCAACCTGGTGGCGGCGCTGGCCGACCGCCCCGACGTGGCGGTCACCGCCGTCCTTCCTCGCCGCCGGATAGCCCCGGACCGGTGGGCCACGCTCGAGCACCATCTGCGCCTGCCCGGGGAGCTGGCCCGCACGCCGGCCGACGTCAACCACAGCCCCGCCCTCGACCCGCCGCGCCGCTCCACCCGGCCCTGGGTGCAGACGGTCCCGGACCTCCTCCCTCTGGTGAGCGACGATCCTGCGTTCTCCGTCGAGCGCAGGCGGTGGCGGCGCTGGGCGCCCCGGGTCCGCGCCGCCGCCGCCGTGATCACGCTCTCCCGCCACGGCGCCGACCAGGCCCTCACCCACCTCGGCCTCGAGCCCGCCCGGATCCACGTGATCCCGCTGGCGGCCGGCCCCGAGTTCCGCCCCGGGACCGGCGCGCCCCCGACCCCCTATGTGCTCCACGTCGGCGAGTACGGCCCGCACAAGGGCTTCGGGACAGCCGCCTCCCTGGCCGCCACTCTCGCCGCCGCCGGCCTGCCCCACGAGCTGTGGATGGCCGGCCGGGTGGTGGACGACAACCGCGGCCCGGTCGAGGCGGCGCTGGCCGGCGCCGGACCCGAGGCGCGCTCCCGGATCCGCCTGCTCGGCTGGGTCCCCGACCTCGTGTCCGTCTACCAGGGCGCGGCCGCCCTCGTGGTCACCAGCCGCCACGAGGGGTTCGGGCTGCCGGCGCTCGAGGCCATGGCATGTGGCGTGCCGGTGGTGGCGTTCGCCAACTCCGCCACCGTCGAGGTGGTTGGTGACGCCGGCACGCTCGTTCCCGATGGCGACGGGGCGCGCCTGGCCGAGGAGTTGACGGGCCTGCTCCGCTCCGACGCCCGCCGCGCCGAGCTCTCCGCTGCCGGCCTGGCGCGCGCCGCCGGGTTCTCCTGGCGCCGCACGGCCGCCGCCCACGCCGAGGTGTACCGGTCGGTCGCGTGCGGATAGCCGTCGACGGGCGCACCCTGCAGAGCCGTCCCCTCGGGGGCATCGGGCGCGTGCTGCGCGGCGTACTCCCGTCCCTTCCCGCCGCTCTGAGGGATGCCGGGGTCGACCTCGCCGGGGTCGACGTGCTGACTGACGCCCGGCTGGCCGCTCCCGACCCATGCGTAGTTCCCGCCGACGTGGAGGTGCACGCCGTCCGGACCCTCCTGCCGGGCCGCGCCCCGGCCTGGCTGCAGTGGGCGGTGCCGCGATGGCTGTCCTCGGCCGGACGGGCCCGGGACGTGCGCCTGTTCCACTGCCCCTTCTACGGCCTCCCGTATCGTCAGCCGGTGCCGATGGTCGTCTCTCTGTACGACCTCACCTTCCTCGACCATCCCCAGTGGTTCCCGCCTCTGACCCGGGCCGCCTTCCGCGCCCAGGCCCGCGTGGCGGCGCGCACGGCGCGCGCCGTCATCACCGGATCAGTCGCCGTATCCCGCCAGGTCGTCGGACAGCTCGGCGTCGGGCCCGGCCGGGTCGTCACCGCCCCGGCTGCGGTC
The DNA here is from genome assembly GCA_036273495.1 of Acidimicrobiales bacterium. Taxonomy (NCBI): domain Bacteria; kingdom Bacillati; phylum Actinomycetota; class Acidimicrobiia; order Acidimicrobiales; species Acidimicrobiales bacterium. Next base: position 11,964 of record DASUHN010000335.1, read on the forward strand.
GACGAGGTCTTCCTGGCCGCCGGGCGGTCCCGCCCACCCCGCGGTGCCACTGCCGCCTGGCGGCGGGGCTACGTCGTCGCCACGGGTGGCGCCCCGCGCCGCAACCTGGCGGTGGCCGTCGACGCTTGGCGGGGCGCCCGGGAAGCGGGTGCCGAGATCGACCTCGTGGTCGTCGGCCCATTGACCGCAGCGGAACGGCGGGTGGCGTCTCCTGCGGAGGGCCTCGTCCTCGCCGGGTCGGTCTCTGACGAGGAGCTGGCCCGTCTGCTGGCCGGGGCGGTCGCCTTCGTCTACCCGACCGCCTACGAGGGCTTCGGGCTCCCCGCCACCGAAGCGGCGGCTACTGGCACGCCGGTCGTCTGCGCGCCTGTCGGCGCTCTCCCCGAGGTCCTCGGCCACGCGGCCGAGTGGTGCGACCCGACCCCTTCCGGCCCCTCGGTGGAGGCGGTGGCCGGCGCCATCCTCCGCCTGCTCAACGATCCCGAGCGCGCCAGCCGGATCGGCAGCGCGGCCCACGAGCGGATGGCCGCGGCGCCGGACCATGCCG
>DASUHN010000336.1 GCA_036273495.1 Acidimicrobiales bacterium
CGCAAGCCGTCGTCGGTGGCCCGGGCCCTGGTCTCGGTGCGCAGCCTCCACCGCTTCTGCGTCGACGAGGGCCAGGCTCCCACCGACCCGACCGACGACGTCGACCGGCCGCGGGTGCCCCAGGGCCTGCCCAAGGCCCTCTCCGAGGACGAGGTCGGGGTCCTCCTGGCGGGGGTCACGGGCCAGGAGCCGCTGGCCCGGCGCGACCGCGCCATCCTCGAGGTCCTCTACGGCACCGGCATGCGGATCTCCGAGCTGACCGGGCTGTCCCTGGCCGACCTGGCGCTGGAGGACGGGCTCATCCGGGTGTTCGGCAAGGGGGCCAAGGAGCGCCTGGTCCCCATCGGCTCCTTCGGGCGAAGCACCCTCTCCGAATGGCTCTCCCCCCCCGGCCGTCCCGCCCTGGTGCCCAAGCGCTGGGCCCGGCGGGGCGACGCCGAGGCCGTGTTCCTCAACGCCCGCGGCGGCCGGCTGTCCCGTCAGGGGGCGTGGGGGGTGGTGCGCCACCACGCCCGGGGCGCCGGGCTCGAGGGGAGGCTCACCCCCCACGTCCTGCGGCACTCGTGCGCCACCCACATGCTCGACCACGGGGCCGACATCCGGGTCGTCCAGGAGCTGCTCGGGCACGCCTCGATCGCCACGACGCAGGTGTACACCAAGGTCTCGGCCGAGCGGTTGAGGCGGGTCTACGACCAGGCCCACCCGCGCGCCCGGTAGTCACCGGCCGCTAACCTGGAGGTATGCCGAACGACGCGGTGGCCACCGAAGCGCGCGCCCTCCTGGTGCGCGAGCAGGCCGACCTGCGTCGCCAGCTGGCCGAGCTCGGGCACGGCGGAGAGGGGGGTCTGACCTACGACTCCAACTTCGCCGACTCCAGCCAGGTGACCGCGGAGCGTGGGGAAGCCGACGCCCTGGCGGCCAAGTTGGTCGAGACCCTCGAGGAAGTGGACGCCGCGCTGGCCAAGATCGACGGCGGCACCTACGGGACGTGCGAGCAGTGCGGCAAGGAGATCGCCCCCGCCCGCCTCGAGGCCAAGCCCGGCGCCCGCTACTGCATCGACTGCGCCTCCAAGCGCTGACGCCGGACGCGGGGTTGGCACCGTGATGGGGCCGGCCCCGGGACGGGGCGGACGCAACCAGGTCGGCCAGCTGATCCTCCTGGCCGTCGTGGCCCTGGTCGTCTACGAGATCGTCCACAACCACCGGATCACCTCCGACGAGGTCATCTTCTTCTGCGTGCTGATCCCGTCGGTGATCCTCCACGAGGTGTCCCACGGGGCGGTCGCGCTGATGTTCGGGGACGACACCGCCAAGCGGGCGGGGCGGCTGACCCTCAACCCGGTCAGCCACGTCGACCCGATCGGAACGGTGATCCTGCCGGCCATCCTGGTCCTGAGCGGTCATCCCGCCTTCGGCTACGCCAAGCCCGTCCCGGTCAACGTCCGGCGGCTGCGCAACGCCCGCAACGCCAGCCTGGTGGTGAGCCTGGCCGGCCCGGCGGTGAACATCGTGCTGGCCGGGTTGGCCGCCCTGGCCCTCCGGCGGTGGAGCATCAGCCCCTTCGGACCGCCGCCTCTGGGATGGCGCGTGGTGTTGGCGCTCGGAGAGGCCAACGTCATCCTGGCCGTGTTCAACCTGATCCCGATCCCGCCTCTCGACGGGTCGGCGGTGGTCGAGCGGCTCCTGCCCGCCCGCTGGTGGCCGGGCTACCTCCGGATCCGCCAGTACTCGCTGCTGATCGTGCTGGCCATCGTGTTCCTGCGGCCCAGCATCCTGAACGGCCTGTTCGATCCCGTCCTGAACTGGTGGGGCCACCTGGCGTGATGATGACCGGGGCCCACCTGGTTCGCCGGTTCGTGGGGTCCCTCGTCCCGGGAGGCCCGGCGGCGCCCGAGGAGCAGTGGGCCCGCCGGCAGCTGCTCGACGGAGAGCGGGTGCTCTGGGACCGCCTCTCCGGCCCCGACCGCCGCCACGCCGCCGGGGTGGCCCGGGCGGTGGAGGACACACTCGGACCGGACGCCACCAGGCCGGTGCTGGCCGCCGCCCTCCTGCACGACGTCGGCAAGCTCGACGCCGGGCTCGGGGTGTGGGGCCGGGTGGCCGCCACCGTGGTGGGCCTGGCGGGGGGCCGGGACCGGGCGGTCGGCTGGGAGGAGCGGGGCGGGCCCGCCGGTCGGGTGGGCCGCTACCTGCGCCACCCCGAGCGGGGAGCGGTCATGCTCGGCGAGGCCGGAAGCGACGAGCTGACGGTGGCGTGGGCCCGCTGCCACCACACCCCGCCGGAGCGCTGGGACCCGGTCATCCCGCCCGCCACCGGCACGGCCCTCAAGCGCGGTGACGACGACTAGTCGCGGCGGGGCGGGAGCAGGCCCATCGCCTCGCGGGCCCGGGCCACGGTGGCCGACGCCACCTGGCGGGCCCGGGCCGCCCCCTCGGCCAGGATGGCCGTGAGCTCCCCAGGCTCGGAGGCCAGCTCCCGGTAGCGCTCCTGGGCCGGCCGCAGCATCTCCACCACGGCGGCGGCGGCGTCGGCCTTGAGCGGCCCGTACTGGGTGTACCCGGCGGCGACGTCGGCCGGCTCCCGGCCCGTGGCGGCGGCGAGCAGCTGGATCAGGTTGGCCAGCCCGGGGCGGTTCACGGGGTCGAACACCACGTCGGCGCCGCTGTCGGTCACCGCCCGCTTGATCTTGCGCTCGATGACGGCGGGGTCGTCGGCCAGGTACACCAGCCCGGCGTCGGTGCCGGTCGACTTGGACATCTTGCTGGTCGGCTCCTGGAGATCCATCACCCGGGCACCCACGCGGGGGATGGCGGCGTCGGGCACGACGAACGTCTCCCCGTAGCGCGAGTTGAAGCGCTGGGCCACGTTGCGGGCCAGCTCGAGATGCTGGCGCTGGTCGTCGCCGACCGGCACCCGGTCGGCGTCGTAGACGAGGATGTCGGCGGCCATCAGCACCGGGTAGGTGAACAGCCCCACCCGGACGCTCTCCTGGCCCCCGCTCTTGTCCTTGAACTGCGTCATCCGGCGCAGCTCCCCGAAGGTGGCCGTGCACTCGAGCAGCCAGCACAGCTCGGTGTGCTCGGGCACGTGGCTCTGCACGAACAGCGTGCAGGTTCCGGGGTCGAGACCGGCGGCGAGGAGCCACCGGGCCACGTCGAGGGTCTTGTCGGCCAGCACCGCCGGGTCGTGGTCGAGGGTGAGGGCGTGGAGGTCGACGATGCAGTAGAGGGCGTCGTGATCGTGCTGGTCGGCCACCCAGTTGCGGAAGGCGCCCAGGTAGTTGCCCAGGTGGAGGTCCCCGGACGGCTGCACCCCGGAGAGGACCCGCGGCCGGGACCGCGGCGGGGGCGGGGGCATGGTGGGATGGTATGCGCCGGAGTTGCCCGGCCCCGCCGGTATTCTCACCACCGTGCCGTACGAGGTGGCCACGCCGGTCTTCGAGGGCCCCTTCGACCTCCTCCTCCAGCTGATCACGGCGGAGCAGGTCGACCTCTACCAGATCTCGTTGACGACGATCGTCGACGCCTTCCTGGCCGAGCTGGAGCGGATGGAGTCGCTCGACCTGGAGGTCACCACCGAGTTCCTCCTGATCGCCGCCACCCTCGTGGAGCTCAAGAGCCGGCGGCTGCTCCCCGGCCTGGACGACGGGGACCTCGACGAGGAGCTGGCCCTGTGGGAGGAGCGCGATCTCCTCCTGGCCCGCCTGCTCGAGTGCAAGACGTTCAAGGACGCGGCCCGGGCCCTGGACCAGCTGGCCGAGGTGGCGTCCCGCTCGCATCCCCGCACCGCCGGCCCGGAGGAGCGCTTCTCCTCGCTGATGCCCGACGTCCTGGCCGGGGTCACGCCCGAGGCCCTCCGGGACGCCTACATCCGCGCCGCCACCCCCCGCCCCGTGCCCCGGGTGCAGATGGACCACGTGGCGCCCATCCGGGCGTCGGTCCGCGACGCGGTGGAGGAGCTGCTCGACGAGCTGCCCCGCGTCGGCGTCATCACCTTCCGCCGCCTGACCGGCACCCTGGTCGAGAAGCTGGCGGTGATCGTGCGCTTCCTGGCCCTCCTCGAGATGTACAAGCAGGGCCTGGTCGAGCTGGAGCAGACCGAGCGGCTCGGTGAGCTGCGGATCACCTGGCTCGGCCGGGAGGACGTGGACGCCGGCTCGGTCCTCGTCGAGGAGTACCAGGGGTGAGCGAGGTCAAGCGGGCCCTCGAGGCGCTGGTCCTGGTGGCCGACGAGCCGGCGCCCCCGCGTCTCCTGGCCGAGCTGCTCGAGGTCTCGACCGAGGCCGTCGAGGCGCTGTGCACCGAGCTGGCGGCCGAGTACGCCGCCGAGGGCCGGGGGTTCGTGCTGGCCCGGGTGGCCGGGGGCTACCGCTTCCAGACCCATCCCGACCTCGACCCCTACGTGGAGCGCTTCGTCCTGGAGGGCCAGTCCGCCCGCCTGTCGGCCGCCGCCCTCGAGACCCTGGCCATCGTCTGCTACAAGCAGCCGGTGTCCCGGGCCCAGGTGGCCGCCATCCGGGGCGTCAACGTCGACAGCGTGATCCGCACTCTCCAGCAGCGCGGCTACGTCGAGCCGGTGGCCCGGGACCCCGGCCCGGGCCAGGCCACCCTGTACGGCACGACCCAGCTGTTCCTCGAGAAGCTCGGGATCGACAACCTGGAGCAGCTGCCGCCGGTGGCGGACTTCGTGCCGGGCCCGGAGGTGGTCGAGGCGCTCGAGCACGGCCTGCGCCTTCCCGACGCCTAGGGAGGCGGCCGCCGGCGGGGCCGGGGTCCCCCAGACCCCCGACGAGGAGGGGGAGCGGCTCCAGAAGATCCTGGCCCGGGCCGGGGTGGCCAGCCGCCGGGCGGCCGAGGAGCTGATCGCCGCCGGCCGGGTGAGCGTCAACGGCCGTCCCGCCCGGCTGGGCCAGCGCGTGGACGCCGCCGCCGACGCGGTGGAGGTCGACGGGGTCAGGCTCTCGGTGGCGCCGGGGCTCGTCTACTACCTCCTCAACAAGCCCCCCGGCGTGGTCACGACGGCCTCGGACCCGCAGGGCCGGCCGACGGTCGTCGAGCTGGTCCCGGCCGAGCCGCGGGTCTTCCCGGTCGGCCGCCTCGACGCCGACACCGAGGGACTGCTGCTGCTCACCAACGACGGGGAGCTGGCCCACCGCCTCTCCCACCCGAGCCACGGCGTCGAGAAGGAGTACCTGGCCGAGGTGGCGGGCCGTCCCTCCGCCGGGGCCGTCCGCCAGCTCCGGGAGGGGGTCCGTCTCGAGGACGGGATCACTGCCCCGGCGCGGGTCTCGCTGGTGGCCCCCACCGCGCTGCGGATCGTCATCCACGAGGGCCGCAACCGCCAGGTGCGCCGGATGTGTGACGCCGTCGGCCACCCCGTGCGCCGCCTGGTCCGGGTGCGGATCGGGCCCCTGCGGGATCCGAAGCTCGGTCCCGGGAAATGGCGGCCCCTGGACCAGAAGGAGCTCCGTTCGCTGGAGACGGCGGCCAGCAGGCCGGCAGGGAGAACAGCCACCCCCAGGTAGGCT
>DASUHN010000337.1 GCA_036273495.1 Acidimicrobiales bacterium
TAGCGCATCTCGACCTTCTGGACGGGCTTGGTGACGGTCTCCCGGTAGGCGACCTGCGGCTTGCCCACGTGGGCGTCGACCTTGAACTCGCGCAGCATCCGGTCCACCAGGACCTCGAGGTGCAGCTCGCCCATCCCGGAGATGACGGTCTGGCCCGTCTCCTCGTCGGTGTGGACCTGGAAGGTCGGGTCCTCCTCGGACAGGGCGTAGAGGGCCTTGCCCAGCTTGTCCTGGTCGGCCTTGGTCTTGGGCTCGACGGCGACGTGGATGACCGGCTCGGGGAACTCCAGCGTCTCGAGAAGGATCGGGTGGGCGGGGTCGCACAGGGTGTCGCCTGTGGTGGTGTTCTTGAGGCCCACCGCCGCCACGATGTCCCCGGTGTAGATGGCGTCCTTGTCCTCACGGTGGTTGGCGTGCATCTGCAGGATGCGGCCCACCCGCTCCTTGCGGTCCTTGGTCGAGTTGAGGATGCTCGAGCCCTTCTCCAGGGTCCCCGAGTACACCCGGAGGTAGGTCAGCTTCCCCACGTAGGGGTCGGTCATGATCTTGAACGCCAGGGCGGAGAAGGGCGCCTCGTCGTCGGCCGAGCGGCTCATCGGCTCCATCCCCTTGACATCGGTGCCCTCGACGGTCGGCACGTCCAGGGGGCTGGGCAGGAAGTCGAGGACCGCGTCGAGCATGGGCTGGACGCCCTTGTTCTTGAACGCCGATCCGCACAGCACGGGGACGACCTGATTGGCGATGGTGGTCTTGCGCAGGGCGCGGCGAAGGTCGTCGGCGGTGATCTCCTCGTCCCCGAGGTACTTCTCGGTGATGTCGTCGTCGAAGTGCGACAGGACGTCGACCAGCTCGTGGCGCCACGTCTCGGCGGTCTCGGCCAGCTCGGCCGGGATCTCGGTGACCTCCCAGCGCTCTCCCATGCCCTCCTCCCAGACGAGGGCCTTCATGCCGATCAGGTCCACGCACCCGTGGAACTCGGACTCGGCGCCGATCGGGAGCTGGACCACGGCGGGCATCGCCTCGAGGCGGTCCTTGATCATGTCGACGGCGCGGAAGAAGTCGGCCCCGATGCGGTCCATCTTGTTGATGAAGCAGATGCGTGGCACGCCGTACTTATTGGCCTGGCGCCAGACCGTCTCGGTCTGGGGCTCGACGCCGGCCACGGCGTCGAAGACGGCGACGGCGCCGTCGAGCACCCGGAGGGACCTCTCCACCTCGACGGTGAAGTCCACGTGGCCGGGGGTGTCGATGATGTTGATCCAGGTGTCCTTCCACATGCACGTCGTGGCGGCGGAGGTGATGGTGATCCCCCGCTCCTGCTCCTGGACCATCCAGTCCATGGTGGCGGCGCCCTCGTGGACCTCGCCCATCTTGTAGTTCTTGCCCGTGTAGTAGAGGATGCGCTCGGTTGTCGTGGTCTTGCCCGCGTCGATGTGCGCCATGATCCCGATGTTGCGGGTCCGGGCCAGCGGGAACTCCCTGATGATGGGCATGTTGCTTTCTTCTCGTGCTCGACGAAGTTGGTCCGGCGTTACAGCACGCCGATCTGCCGGCCGCAGGCCGGCGGCTACGGCGCCGGCTCTACCAGCGGTAGTGAGCGAAGGCCTTGTTGGCCTCCGCCATCTTGTGCGTATCCTCCCGGCGCTTGACCGCGGTGCCGATTCCGTTGGAGGCGTCCAGCAGCTCGTTGGCCAGGCGCAGTGCCATGGTCTTTTCCCGCCGCTGGCGGGAGTACCCCACCAGCCAGCGCAGCGACAGCGTGGTGGCCCGCCGGGGCCGGACCTCCACGGGCACCTGGTAGGTGGCCCCGCCGACCCGGCGGCTCTTGACCTCCAGCTGGGGCTTGGTGTTCTCCACGGCCCGCTTCAGCGCCGCCACCGGCTCGCTCCCGGTCCGCTCCCGGATGATGTCGAGCGACTCGTACACGATCCGCTCGGCCAGCGTGCGCTTGCCCCGGGACAGGATCTTGTTGACCAGCTGGGTGACCAGGACCGAGCGGTAGACCGGGTCCGGCATCAGGTCGCGGCGGGGGGCGGGTCCCTTGCGGGGCACGGTCAGCCCTCCTTCTTGGCGCCGTAGCGGCTACGGGCCTGCTTGCGGTCGCGGACCCCCGAGGTGTCCAGCGTGCCCCGCACGATCTTGTACCGGACCCCGGGCAGGTCCTTCACCCGGCCGCCGCGTACCAGGACGATGCTGTGCTCCTGGAGGTTGTGGCCCACCCCCGGGATGTAGGCGGTCACCTCCATGCCCGTGGTCAGCCGCACCCGGGCCACCTTCCGGAGGGCCGAGTTGGGCTTCTTGGGGGTGGTCGTGAACACCCGGGTGCACACGCCCCGTCGCTGGGGCGCGCCTCGCAGGGCCGGCGTCTTGGTCTTCGACTGCTTGGACTCGCGGCCCTTGCGGACGAGCTGTGAAATTGTGGGCACGGCGGACCTTTGAGGAGACTTCCGAGGGGGCCGGTTCGCCCTGCAAAGAGCGGTACGAACCGGGCGTCAATGCTACGCGACGGCAGGCCCCGGAGCAAACAAGCATTCCCGTGGCCTACCGTTGCCCGGGCCATGCCCGATCCCACCGACGTGGTCTTCTGGCGGGACCCCGACCCGTTGGACGTCCCGGACCCGGGGAGCGGCCCGCCCGACCTGGCCGAGGCGGCCCGCTGGCTGGTGGCGGCGCCGGGTGCCTCCGAGCCCGATCTGGACCCGGCCCTGATGGCGTGGCTCGGCCCCGGCCCCTGCGTCGAGCTGGCCACGATCGTGACCGTTCCGGCCGACCCGGAGGAGGGGACCGCCCGTCAGGGCGTGTCCCGGGCCCGGGCCCTGGAGCTGGCGCCCGCGGTGGCGGACCACACCGAGGGCTGCTCGGCGTGCTCGGACCGCCTCCGGGCCATGGTCAGCGTCGGGGAGCTGGCGCGGCGGGAGCCGCCCGGGGGCCGGGCCTCTGCGCCGCCTGCCCACGGCGACCCCGCCGACCGGCCGGCGTCCGTGCCCCCGGGCGATGCGCCGGTCCCGGCCGGCCGGAGGCGCCGGCACCGGGTGACGGCGCGGACGGCGGCCGGGGTTGTCCTCGCCGCCTCCGCGACCGGCGCGATTGCCTATCTGGCGTGGCCGTCGTCGGCGCCCAGCGGGCCGACGTCGGCCCGGGCGGCGGTGGCAGCCATCAGCCGCCTGCCTGCCGGCGGGTCCTCGCTCGTGCTCGACCCCGCCGCCACCAGCACGGCGGTGCTGCACCTCTCGGACGTCGGCGCCCGGACGGTGTCCTGGCAGGCGGCCACCACGGCGCCCTGGCTGCGGGTGGCTCCGGCCACCGGCCAGCTGGGACCCGGACAGTCGGTGACCCTGGCCCTCGACGTGGTCGGCAACCAGGCGTCGGGGCTGCGGGCCACCGTCCCCGTCAACGGCAACGACGGATCGGTGGCCGCAGCCCGCTTCACCCCCTGACATGGCGGCGGGCACCCGGGTCCTTCGGACCTCGCCCGCTGCTGCCGTGGGGCCCCAGCCCCACGGCGTCCTCGTGAGCGGGGCCGCTGCGCCCCCTGCTGCCGCCTAGCTGGCGCCCTGCTCCCACTCCCCGTCGGGAGGGGTGTCCTGCTGCTGCCACTGGTCGGGGGCATCGGAGGACCAGGTGGTGGCCGCGGCCTCCTGTCCCTGACCCTCGGAGCCGATCCCCGCCAGCCACGCCGCCAGGTCCTCGGTGGCCACCTCGGACTCCGACGACCAGAACGTCATGTGCTGGGCCTCGGGGGCTTCGAGGTCGATGGCGCGGTACCGGGACATCCCGGTGCCGGCGGGGATGAGCTTGCCGATGATGATGTTCTCCTTCAGGCCGAACAGCCCGTCGGACTTCCCCTCGATGGCGGCCTCGGTGAGCACCCGGGTGGTCTCCTGGAAGGAGGCCGCCGACAGCCAGGACTCCGTCGCCAGCGACGCCTTGGTGATCCCCATCAGCTCGGGACGGCCCTCGGCGGGGCGCCTGCCCTCGGTGACCAGGCTCCGGTTGACCTCGGCGTAGATGCGGGCGTCAACCCGCTCCCCGGGGAGAAGGGCGCTGTCACCGGCCTCGGCCACCGAGACCCGGCGCAGCATCTGGCGCACGATCAGCTCGATGTGCTTGTCGTGGATCGACACGCCCTGGTCCCGGTACACCTTCTGCACCTCTTCGACGAGGTACTGCTGGGTCTCCCGGATGCCCTTGATCTCGAGCAGCTCTTTGGGGTCCTTCGGTCCCTCGACGAGGGGGTCCCCCGCCTGGATCTCGGCGCCCTCGGACACCTCCAGGTGGGCCCGCGGGCTCACGCTGTAGGAGTCCTCGCTGCCGTCGTCCCCGACGATGGTGATGCGGCGGCCGTTCTCCTCCTCGGTGATCCGTACCACCCCGGAGGTCCGGGCCAGAACGGCCGCGCCCTTGGGGGTGCGGGCCTCGAACAGCTCGACGACGCGCGGCAGACCGTGGGTGATGTCCTCCCCCGCGATGCCGCCGGTGTGGAAGGTCCGCATGGTGAGCTGGGTCCCGGGCTCACCGATCGACTGGGCGGCGATGACGCCGACCGCCTCTCCGAGCTCGATGGGCCGGTTGGTTGCCAGCGACTGCCCGTAGCAATCGCCGCACACGCCGTGGATGGCCTCGCAGGTGAGAACGGAGCGCACCCGGACCCGGTTGAGCGACGTGTCGTCGCGGAGGCCGGCGATCTCCTCTTCTCCCATGCGGGTTCCCGCCGTCAAGGTGGTCCCGTCGGCCAGCGATACGTCGTCGGCCAGGAGCCGGCCGTACAGGCGGGTCTCGAGGTAGCTGCGCCGCCCGGCGGCGTCGGGTATCACGTCCTCGATCCAGATCCCGCGGGTGGTGCCGCAGTCCTCCTCCCGCACGATCAGCTCCTGGGCCACGTCGACCAGGCGGCGGGTGAGGTACCCGGAGTCGGCCGTCCGCAGGGCGGTGTCGGCCAGGCCCTTACGGGCGCCGTGGGTGGAGATGAAGTACTCGAGAACCGACAGGCCCTCCCGGAAGGACGCCTTGATCGGCCGGGGGATCATCTCCCCTCGGGGATTGGAGACCAGGCCCTTCATGCCGGCGATCTGGCGGACCTGCTGGGGGTTACCGCGCGCCCCGGAGTCGACCATCATGTCGAGGGGGTTGAAAGACATGGTCGCCAGCGTGCGCTCCATGGCCCGACCGACCTCGGAGTTGGCCGACGTCCAGATCTCGATCTCCTTCTGGCGCCGCTCGTCGTCGGTGATGATGCCCCGCTTGAACTGGGTCTCGGCCTTCTCCGCCTCCTTCTCGTAGCGGTCGAGGATCGAGGCCTTCTCGGCGGGGGTGCGGACGTCGTCGATCGAGATGGTGAGGCCGGACTGGGACGCGAAGCGGTAGCCCAGGTCCTTGATCCGGTCCAGGCTGCGCGCCACCTCCGACTTCGGGTAGACGGCGGCGACGTCCTCGACGATCGAGCCGATCGAGGTGTTGCGCCGGCCCACCACGTCGTTGATGTAACGGAACCCGGCCGGCAGGGCGTTGTTGAAGAACAGCCGGCCCGGCGTGGTCTCGAGCTCCTCGGCAGCAGCGTCGGAGCCGTCGGAGCCGTCCACTGATCCGTTCGACGCCCGGGCCTCCCCGTCGGCGTCGGCCAGCCCGTCGGGACCGGACCCGTTGCCCGAGAGCCCGGACAGGGCGGCCACGGACCGGCGCATCTTCACCTTGGCGTGCAGGTCCACGTCCCCGGCCTCGTAGGCCCGCTCCACCTCGTCCAGGCGGCGGAACACCCGCCCCTCACCCTTGGCGCCGTCGACCATGAGGGTGAGGTAGTAGGCGCCGAAGACCATGTCCTGGGTGGGCACTGTGATCGGGCGACCGGTGGCGGGAGAGAGGATGTTGTTGGCCGACAGCATGAGCACCCGGGCCTCGGCCTGGGCCTCGGCGGACAGGGGCAGGTGCACGGCCATCTGGTCCCCGTCGAAGTCGGCGTTGAAGGCCGTGCAAACGAGGGGGTGGATCTGGATGGCCTTGCCCTCCACGAGGATGGGCTCGAAGGCCTGGATGCCCAGCCGGTGGAGCGTGGGGGCCCGGTTGAGCAGCACCGGGTGCTCCTTGATGACCTCCTCGAGCACGTCCCACACCTGGGGGCGGCGGCGCTCGACCATGCGCTTGGCCGACTTGATGTTCTGGGCGAGCTCGGAGTCGACCAGCCGCTTCATCACGAACGGCTTGAACAGCTCCAGCGCCATCTGCTTGGGCAGGCCGCACTGGTGCAGCTTCAGGGTCGGTCCGACCACGATGACCGAGCGGCCCGAGTAGTCGACGCGCTTGCCCAGCAGGTTCTGCCGGAAGCGCCCCTGCTTCCCCTTGAGCATGTCCGAGAGGCTCTTAAGGGGGCGGTTGCCCGGGCCGGTGACGGGACGGCCGCGCCGGCCGTTGTCGAAGAGGGCGTCGACCGCCTCCTGGAGCATCCGCTTCTCGTTGTTGACGATGATCTCCGGGGCGCCCAGGTCGAGCAGCCTCTTCAGGCGGTTGTTCCGGTTGATCACCCGGCGGTACAGGTCGTTGAGGTCGGAGGTGGCGAACCGGCCACCATCCAGCTGCACCATGGGCCGCAGATCGGGCGGGATGACCGGGACCGAGCCCAGGATCATGGCTCGCGGGTCGTTGACCCGACGGCCGTTGTCGTCCCGGCGGTTGAAGGCCGAGACGATCTTCAGGCGCTTGATGGCCTTCTGCTTGCGCTGGACGGACAGGGGGCGCTGGCCCTCGGCCGGGTCGATCTGGTCGCGGAGCTTGACCTCCTCCTCGTCGAGATCGATGCGGGCGATGAGATTGGCGATGGCCTCGGCGCCCATCCCGCCCTCGAAGTAGTCCCCGTAGCGGTCCTTGAGCTCGCGCCAGAGCAGCTCGTCCTCGATGATCTTGCGGGGGAACAGGTCGCGGAACTCGTCGAAGGACCGCCGCACCAGGTCGATCTCGGCCTGGGCGCGCTCGCGGAGGGTGGTGATCTCCTTCTCCCCCGCCCGCTGGCGGGCTTTGATCTCCCCGTCCCTGGCCCCCGACTTCTCGAGGTCGGCCACTTCCTCCTCGATGGCCTTGAAGCGCTTGTCGATCTCGAGGTCCCGCTGCCGCTCGATGTCGGCCAGCTCCTCGATCAGCTCGGCCTCGAGGTTGGGCAGCTCGGTGTGGCGCTTCTCGTCGTCCACCCAGGTGACCAGGTTGGCGGCGAAGTAGATGACCTTCTCCAGCTGCTTGGCCTTCAGCTCCTCACGGGCCTCGGTGCCCATGAGCAGGTACGCCAGCCAGCTCCGGGTACCGCGGAGGTACCAGATGTGCACGACCGGCGCGGCCAGCTCGATATGGCCCATCCGCTCCCGGCGGACCTTGGAACGGGTGACCTCGACGCCGCAGCGCTCGCAGATGATGCCGCGGAACCGGACGCGCTTGTACTTACCGCAGTAGCACTCCCAGTCCTTGGTGGGCCCGAAGATCTTCTCGCAGAAGAGCCCGTCCTTCTCGGGGCGCAGGGTCCGGTAGTTGATGGTCTCCGGCTTCTTGACCTCACCGTGGGACCAGTTGCGGATGGCGTCAGCGGTGGCCAGGCCGATCCGCAGGCGGTCGAAGTTGTTTACGTCGAGCATCTAGAAGCTCCTCTCCCGCGCCCGGCGCTCGTCTTCCTCGTCCGATCCGCGCTCGGGGCGACTGATGTCGATCCCGAGCTCCTCGGCGGCGCGGAAGAGGTCCTCGTCGAGCTCTCTCATCTCGATCTCCTCACCCGTGGCCGAGAGAACCTCGACGTTCAGGCAGAGGGACTGCATCTCCTTGATGAGAACCTTGAAGCTCTCGGGGATCCCGGGCTCCGGAATGTTCTCACCCTTGACAATTGCCTCGTAGACCTTGACCCGGCCGAGCACGTCGTCCGACTTGATGGTCAGCAGCTCCTGGAGGGCGTAGGCGGCGCCGTAGGCCTCGAGGGCCCACACCTCCATCTCCCCGAAGCGCTGGCCGCCGAACTGGGCCTTACCGCCGAGGGGCTGCTGGGTGATCATCGAGTACGGACCCGTCGAGCGGGCGTGGATCTTGTCGTCGACCAGGTGGGCCAGCTTCAAGATGTACACGTAGCCGACGCTGATCGGGTTGTCGTAGCGCTCTCCGGTGCGACCGTTGTACAACTCCGCCTTGCCGTCCAGACCGATGAGCCGGTTGGCCGCTCCGTCCCCGTCCCCTGACGCTCCGTCGGGGTTCAGGTTCTGGAAGATGGCCTTGATCGTCGGGTGGCGGCCGGCGTCGTCGGCCTCGTCCCAGTGGGCGCCGTCGAACACGGGAGTCGAGATCCAGGTGTCGGGGAGGGTACGGGGGCGGGTCTTGCGCGCCGCGCCGTTGCTGGCGGCGGCGCTTCCGTTGCCGGACGACGCGCTGCCGTCCGACCCGTTCCAGCCCCACCGGGCGGCGTAGCCGAGGTGGGACTCGAGCACCTGGCCGACGTTCATCCGGCTCGGCACGCCGAGGGGGTTGAGGATGATGTCCACGGGCGTGCCGTCGGAGAGGTGCGGCATGTCCTCGACCGGGAGGATCTTGGAGATCACGCCCTTGTTCCCGTGGCGGCCCGCCAGCTTGTCGCCCTCGGAGATCTTGCGCTTCTGGGCCACGTACACGCGGACGAGCTGGTTCACCCCCGGCGGGAGCTCGTGGGCGTCCTCCCGGGAGAAGACGCGCACGTCGATGACCTTGCCCTCCTCACCGTGGGGCACCTTGAGGCTGGTGTCGCGGACCTCCCGTGCCTTCTCACCGAAGATGGCCCGCAGCAGGCGCTCCTCGGGGGTCAGCTCGGTCTCCCCCTTGGGAGTGACCTTCCCGACCAGAACGTCCCCGGGGCCGACCTCGGCCCCGATGCGGATGATGCCGCGCTCGTCGAGGTCCTTCAGGATCTCCTCGGAGAGGTT
>DASUHN010000338.1 GCA_036273495.1 Acidimicrobiales bacterium
GTCGTCGTAGATGAAGTGCTCCAAGAGCACCCCGCCCATGCCCTGGGCCACACCGCCGAAGATCTGACCCTCGACGACCATGGGGTTGATCATCCGGCCGCAGTCCTCGCTGACGATGAACCGCCTGATCCGGGGGATCCAGGTCTGCCCGTCGATCTCGACCACGCAGGCGTGGGTGGCATTGGAGTACGTGGGGAACTTCCCGGGCCGGAACCGCACGGTGGCCTCCAGACCGGCGTCCTGGCCCACGTCCACCCCGCCGGGGTCGACGTACACCAGCCGGGCCACCTCGGCCAGCGTCATGGACCGCGCCGGCGTGCCCTTCACCGACACGACGCCCTGGCTCACCTCCAGGTCGCCGGGTGACGCCTCCATGGCCTGGGCCACCACCCGCACCACCTTCTCCCGTACCTCGAGGGCAGCGGCCCGGGCGGCTCCCCCGGCGATCACCGCCGTCCGGCTGCCGCCTGTGCCCGGACCGTAGGGGGTGGACCCGCTGTCGGCCTGCACGATGGTGACGTCGGCGATGTCGACCCCGAGGTTGTCCGCCACCACCTGGGCCATGGTCGTCTCGATGCTCTGGCCGTGGGACGTGGTCCCGAGGAAGGCGGTGACCCTCCCCCCTGGCTCTACCCGCACGGTGGCTCCTTCGGTGTACAGCGTGCTGCTGGCCATCGAGGAAGGCTCGATGTAGGCGCTGAAGCCGACGCCCAGGTAGCGGCCCTCGGGCCGGGCGGCCGCCTGCTCACGCCGGAAGGCGACGATGTCGAGCAGCTCCACC
Source organism: Acidimicrobiales bacterium (assembly GCA_036273495.1). NCBI lineage: Bacteria > Bacillati > Actinomycetota > Acidimicrobiia > Acidimicrobiales > Acidimicrobiales bacterium. Next base: position 782 of record DASUHN010000338.1, read on the forward strand.
GCCTGCTCGAGGGTCTCCGAGGGCGTCACCTCCTCGAAGGTGCGCCCGGCCGGGTTGGTCCACGGCAGATCCTCTGGGCGGATGATGTTGCGACGGCGCAGCTCGAGCGGATCCAGTCCGATCTGCCGGGCGGCCAGGTCGACCATCATCTCCCGGGCTGTGGTCTCGAACATCCAGGGACCGCGGTATGCGCCCTTGCCCATGGTGTTGCTGAAGGCCATGGTCATGCCGAAGCCCAGACGCGGCACCTTGTACGGACCGGTGAGAAGAGTGGGGTCCATACCGGCTGGACACACGGCGTAGGCGCCGAGATCACTGATGTTGTCGGCGGTGATCGCCTGGATCACACCGTCGGAATCGAGGGCCATACGGACCCGGGCCGTCTCGTTCCGGGCATGGGGCGCCGCTATCAGGTTCTCCCGCCGGTCCTCGATCCACTTCACTGGCCGGCCCAGCAGCCTCGACGCCAGAGCGACGGCCGACTCTTCCCTCGCCATGAACATCTTCTGGCCGAACGCGCCTCCGACATCGCGCACATGGACGCGGACGGAGGACTCGGGGACGCCGAGCAGACGCGCCAGGTAGCTGCGCGCCTCGTGAACCGACTGGTTGGAGCAGACCACGTCGATCTCCGAGGTCCCGGAGTCCCACGAGGCGATCAGACCCCGTCCCTCCATCGGCACGGGTAGGTACCTGTGCTGCACGATGGTCTCCTCGACGACGTGGGCGGCGGTGGAGAACGCCTCGTCCAGGTCGGGAGACAGGGCCATGAACGGCACCGCCATCATGGCATTGGTGCCCTTCTCCGGATGGACCACGACATCGGTAGCGCCCGGCGCCGACACGTAGTCGACCATCGCCGGCTGAACATCGAGGTCGATCTCGATCAGCTCGCAGGCGTCCTCGGCGATGTAGCGGGAGCCGGCTACCACCAGGGCTATCGGGTCCCCCACGAACCGGACGTCGTGGTCCGCCAGCACCCGGAACGGGACCGCCCCCGTGTCTCCCCCGAGCATGGCGTGCCAGGCCGGCCCGGCCTCCGGGTTGAGCCGGGCTCCGGTGAACACGGCCGTGACGCCGGGAAGCGCGGTCGCAGCGGACACGTCGATGCCGGTGATCCGGGCCCGCGCCACCTCACTGCGCAGGAAGGCGGCGTGCAGCATCCGGGGCACCTCGACGTCGTCGACGTAGCGCCCGTGCCCGGTCAGGAGGCGGGGGTCCTCCTTGCGCCGCACGGACTGACCGATGAACCGGGCGGCCGCCGGTGATGTGGTCGTCGCTGGCGTCGGTCCCGACGACCCCGACGTCCCGCCTCCCGACACTTGCGACTCAGAGGGCGAAGGGGCTGTTCAACTGGAACGGGAACTCCGCCAGCCGCTGGCCCTCCTTGGCCAGCTCCTCGATCGTCCAGCGCCCTTCCTTCTCGATCTGATCGACGATGGCCCAGGGCTGGAAGAGCTGGACGTTTCCGCCCCACACGAGGAATACCCGCCCCGTGATGGGGCAGTCGGCCGTCCCGAGGTAAGCCACGAACGGGGACACGTTGGCCGGGTCCATCTGGTCGAACTGGTCGGGCGGGGGCGCCTCACTGGTCCCTCCGCCCAGGGCGGCGGTCAGCCGGGTCCGGGCGGCGGGGGCAATGGCGTTCACCCTCACCCCGTAGCGCTGAAGCTCTCGGGCCGTGATGATCGTGAAGGCACCGAGACCCATCTTGGCGGCGCCGTAGTTGGCCTGGCCGGGGTTGCCGAACAACCCCGACGTGGACGAGGTGTTGATCACCGAGGCCTTGACCTCGGCTCCTTCCTTGCTGCGCTCCCTCCAGTAGGCCGCCGCCCACCGGGTGGGGCAGAAGTGACCCTTGAGGTGGACGTGGATCACCGCGTCCCATTCCTCCTCGGTCATGTTCACCAGCATCCGGTCGCGGAGGATCCCGGCATTGTTCACGAGCACGTGCAGATCCCCGAAAGTCTCCACCGCGGTGTTGATCAGCCGCTGCGCACCCTCCCACGACGCGACGTCGTCGTGGTTGGCGACCGCCTCCCCTCCCGCCGCCTTGATCTCGTCGACCACCTGCTGGGCGGGCGAGGCATCCGCACCGGTCCCGTCGGCGTTGCCCCCGAGGTCGTTGACGACCACCTTGGCGCCCTCGGCGGCGAAGAGGAGGGCGTGCTCGCGCCCGATCCCCCGACCGGCCCCCGTCACCACAGCAACCCGTCCGTCCAGTGTGTTCATGACCGCTCCGCTTCTTGAAGGTCCCGGCGGCTCTCCGCCCCTACGAGGGTGACCACCTCGTCCGGGGATCCTAGGCGTCCTAGTCTCCGCGTCCCATGGGACGGTCGAGATGAAGGGGAAGGGGCGGGCGGTCCGATCGGTCGCGCTGGTGAGTGCGTTGGCGACGTCCATTCCGGCCTGCAGCACCTCCCACCCGCCCGGCCCCGCCGCCTCCGCTCCAACCGTCGGATCCAGCTCCAACCCTCTCTACGGCGGGGCCTCCACGCTGTCCGGCCCCGTGACCGCCGGACACGTGATCGAGCCGGAATCCGGGTTCACGATCAACCTGCCCGCCGCTTACGAGGAGCAGGAGTTCTTCGCCTCCGGCACCGCGTCGGCCTTCGAGGCCACCTCGACCCCGGCCAACGGGCGGTGGACGGTCGCTCCCACCACCGCGGCCCCGTACCGGACCCGGATCATCGTGCGCCGGCCGCGTGACCCGAAGCAGTTCAACGGCACCGTCGCGGTCGAGTGGCTGAACGAATCGGCGGGAGAGTCGAGCCCCGATTGGGACTACCTCAACCCCGAGTTGACCTCCGGCGGGTTCGCCTACGTTGGCGTGTCGGCCCAGGCCCTGGGCGTCAACGGCGGCAGCTCCCTCCTGGGGACCGGGTCCGGAGGTGGTCTGGCCAGCAGCGAGCCGCTCAGGTACGCCTCGCTCCACCACCCCGCGGATCAGTACTCGTTCGACCTGTACGCCCAGATCGGCCGGGCGCTGCGGCTCCCGAGCAGCGTCTCCGTCCTCGGCCGGCTCAGACCCCGGCACATCGTGGCGGTCGGGGAGTCGCAGTCGGCGTTCTTCCTCACCACCTTCGCCAACGCCCTGCAGCCCCTCACCGGAGCCTTCGACGGCATCTTCATCCACAGCCGCGGCGGCGCGGGAGCAAGCCTCACCGGCGGGTCCGTCGCCAGCGGAGGGCTTCCGTCGGGACAGCGGATCCGCACCGACCTCAGGGTGCCCGTCTTCATGTTCGAGACCGAGACCGACCTTGCCCGGCTCGGTTACGCCTCGGCCGTGCAGCCGGACACGTCCCGGATCCGCGTGTGGGAGGTGGCCGGCACCTCGCATGCCGACTCGTACATAGTCGGCGGCTTCGCCAGCCAACTCGGTTGCCCCGAGCCGATCAACATCGGCCCCCAACATGTAGTGGTCCAAGCCGCGTTCGCCGCCTTCGGCCGGTGGGTGGTCTCGGGCCGTCCGCCCCCTTCCCCGCCGCCGATCCGGTTGACGAGCGTGAATCCGGCCAGCCTCGCCCGGGACCCCGAGGGCAACGCGATCGGTGGTGTGCGCACTCCGGCCGTGGACGTCCCGGTATCGACACTGAGCGGCATTGCCCCGGCAGGGACCAGCGTCATCTGTGCCCTGTTCGGGTCGACGACTCCGTTCCCCGCCTCCCGCCTGGCCGAGCTCTACGGGACCAGAGCCGGTTACCTGGCCCGGTACAAGACGAGCCTGGACCGGGCCATCTCCGCCGGTTACATCCTTCCCGCCGACCGGGCCGGCCTGCTTCGCCAGGCCGGGCTGGTCAAGTTCCCGTCCTGACCCTCGCCGGGCCGGGGCGGGCACGAGGCGGCACCCTTCGGCGGATGCCGGCCCGCCGCTAACGTCAGCGGGCGATGCAGCCCGGTCCCCGCGGCCTCCCCCCGTCGGAGAGCCTGCGCCCCACGCTGGTCGGGGACCGCTGGATGGCCGTCACCGGGCACCCCCTCACGGTGCAGGTGGCGGGGCGGGTCCTCGAGGCCGGGGGCAACGCCGTCGACGCCGGGGTGGCAGCGGGTCTGGCCACCAACGTCGTGCAGGTCGACATGTGCAACCTCGGCGGGATCGCTCCCATCCTTGTCCGTCCGGCCGGGTCCCCCGACGTGATGAGCGTGGCGGGGATCGGTCGCTGGTCCTCGACCGCCACCCTGGAGGCGTACCTGGCGCGCCACGGCAGAGAGATGCCGCCGGGGCTTGGGGCGTGCATCGTTCCCGGGGCCCTGGCCGGATGGCTCTCGGCGCTGGAGCGGTTCGGGACGTGGTCCTTTGCCGACGTGGTTGCGCCCGCGATCGAGCTGGCCGCCGAGGGCTTCGTCCTCGATGCGACCGTTGCCACGGCCCTGGACATGTTCGCCTGGGTGTACGAGCAGTGGCCCTCCTCCGCCGCGGTGTACTGCCCGGACGGCCGGCGGGCCCGACCGGGCGACCGTCTGGTCCAGGCCGACCTCGGGCGGCTCCTGCAGCGGCTCGCCGACGCAGAGGCGGGAGAGTTGCGGTCGGGGGGTGGCGGGACCTCGCCCGAGCGCCGGCGGGCGGCCATCGACGGCGCGCGCCGGGCGTTCTACGACGGAGAGGTGGCCCGCACGCTGGCCACCTTCGTCACCGCCGGAGGAGGCTTCCTCACCGTCGAGGACCTGGCCGGGTTCCGGGCCGAGGTGGCGCCCGCGCCCGGCCGGTCGTTCCCGGCGCTCGGGGACCTGACCGTGCACACCACGCCCGTGACGTGGTCCCAGGGGCCCGCCCTACTGCAGGCCCTCGGCATCCTCGGCCGGTTCGATCTGGCCGCAGCCGGCCACAACTCGGCCGCGTACCTCCATCTACTCATCGAGGCGGTGAAGCTGGCCTTCTCCGACCGCGAGCGCCACTACGGAGACGGGGGAGGGGCCGACATGGAGCTTCTCCTGTCCGACGCCCATGCCGCCGAACTGGCATCCCTGATAACCGAGGACCGGGTCCTGCCGGATCTCTACACCGTTCGCCATCCTGCCGACGGCGTCGTGTCGACGACCCAGGTCACGGTGGTGGACGGCGCGGGCAACGCCTTTGCCTCGGCACCCAGCGATCCTCTGGCCATGAGCCCGATCGTCCCCGGGCTCGGGGTGGCGGTGTCGGGCCGGGGCGTGCAGAGCCGCACCGTGGCCGGGCATCCGGCCTGCCTCGGACCCCGGCGGCGGCCGCGGGTGACGCCGTCACCGGCCATCGCTCTCGACACGAGAGGACTGGTCTGGCCCGTCACCTGTCCCGGCGGGGACATGATCCTGCAGGCCATGCTGCAATCCCTATTGAACGTGGCAGTGTTCGGGATGACCGAGCAGCAGGCGGTGGAAGCCCCTCGGGCCATCTCCCTGGCCTTCCCCGATTCGTTCTACCCGCACCATCACCCCGAAGGCACGGTGGCGGTCGAGAGCCGGGTTCCCGAGCCGACTCTCGAGGCTCTGGCCGCCCGCGGCCACGACGTACGGGTCTGGCCGCCGTTCGAGTTCGAGGCCGGCTCGGTCGGGATGATCCGCCAGGCCCCCCAATCGGATGGGGACGGACGTCTCACCCTGCGGGCGGGAGCCGACCCTCGCCGGGCCGCCTACGCGCTCGGTCGATAAGGGCCACCCTCGCGAACCGTCACCAAGCCGCGGGCGGTCATCTGCGGTGCTGCCACGCCCGGCACCGGGTCAGACGAGTCTCCGCTCTCCCGCGACCTCGTAGATCACGATCGACGCCGCCTTGGGCGCCGGCGCCGACGGCTGGGGTCCCTGCCGGATAGCAGCCAGGTGAGTGTCCAGAGCCTCCTGGTTGTCCCACCGTTCGAAGAGGATGATGCGCCCGGGATCGATCGGATCGGGGGCGATCGTGTATTCGAGGCAGCCCGGCTCGCTGCGAGACGCGCGCATCGAGTCATGCCGCGCCGCGATGAACGCGTCGCGATCTACCGGATCAACCTCGAACGTCCCGCCTACCAGGAGCATCAGCCGAGCCTAATCTTGCCCGATGCACCGCCGCCCGACCGTCGGCCGCCCGGCGGAGACCGCCGGTGAGCGGGTCCACCCGCCCAGGCCCGGATAGGGGAGTCACCCGTGACCACAGAAGTCGAGGGCCTGCCGGCGCTCCCCGGGACCCAGCCCCGTCGTGGTGTCCACTACGAGCTCATGAGCTGCGGAGTGGGTGGGCATGTCCTGGTCGGCGCCGGTGTCGCCCAGGTCCGCCCCGAAGATGCGGCCCTCGTGCGCGAGTTCGACGGCTTGCGCTGGAACCGGTGCCTGCGTTGTGACGCCTGGCTCCCGGGCGTGCCGCCGGCGCACCCGGCACGGCCGACGGTCCCGGACCGCTCGGAGATCACGCTGCCGCTCCGGGGTCGCCCATTACGCGACCGCTGGGTCCTGAGGCTCATCGCCCTGGACCGCGCCGTTCACGTGGTCGTGTTGGCGACCTTGGCCGTCCTGCTCTTCGTCTTCGCCAGTCACGAGGATGCCTGGCACCGGTACTTCGTGCGCATAGTCACGGACTTTCAGGGCGGCCTGGCCCCGTCCGGGAGCGACACGGGGAGCGGGCTGGTGAACGAGCTGAGAAGGCTGTTCTCCGTCCGCTCGTCGCACCTGTACGAGGCCGGCGGTGTCGTCAGCGCCTACGCCGTGCTCGAGGCCGTGGAAGGTGTCGGGCTGTGGTTCGGCAGGCGGTGGGCCGAGTACCTGACCTTCGTCGCCACGATTCTCCTCGTGCCGATCGAGGTCTACGAGTTGAGCAGTCGAGTCAGCGTGCTCAAGGTCGTCACCCTGATCGTCAATGTCCTCATCGCCGTCTACCTCCTGCTCGCCAAGCGTCTGTTCGGGCTGCGGGGCGGAGGACGGGCCGAGAGCGAGGAGCGTCGCCGCGATGTCAGCTGGGAGGCCATCGACCGGGCGACTCCGGCGGGGAGCCCGCGCCTTGTCTGATCCCCGGACCAGAGAACCGGTGCCACCCGCTGAGGGTCGGGGCCGATCCACGTTGTTACCCGGTGGGCGCGTCCGGACCGCCACCGGGCAGGTCCCGGTGATCGGTCGTCTCTTCCCAACGCCCAGAGCGGCAAAGGTCCCCGAGGTCGTCTTCCTCTTCTGGGTCGTCAAGATCCTCACCACCGCGGGCGGGGAGGCGACGTCCGACTACCTCAAGGCCTACGGCAACCTCGGCGCCGCCGGGATCGAGGCATCCCTTTTCGTAGTGGGGCTGGTCTGGCAGTTCTCCACCCGCCGGTACCAGGCCTTTGCCTATTGGTTCCTGGCCTATGCCATCGCGGTCTTCGGAACCGGTGTCTCCGACTTCCTCCATCTCGACGTCCACATCCCCTACGGAGGAACCGCCGTTCTCTGGGCGATCGTCCTGGCGGCGGTCTTTCTGGTCTGGCAGCGCAGCGAGGGCACGCTGTCGATCCACAGCGTCGTCACCCAGCGCCGGGAGGCGTTCTACTGGGCCACCGTCTTCGCCACCTTTGCCCTCGGTACCGCCCTGGGTGACTACACCGCCGCCTCCCTCAGCATGGGCTATCTGGCCTCGGGAGTCCTCTTCGGCGTCGTCATCCTCCTTCCGGCCGGAGCGTGGAAGGGCCTCGGATTGAACAGCGTCGCCGCCTTCTGGATGTCCTACGTGGTCACGCGGCCTCTGGGGGCATCCTTCGCCGACTACATCAACAAGCCCCGCACCCTCAGCGGCATCGGCTACAGCCCCGGCCTCACCGCCTTCGGCTTTGCCCTGGCCGTCCTGGCCTTTGTCGCGTACCTCGCTGCGGCCCGTCCGGACATCCAGCGTCCGCAGGAGGTCGGCGCGGCCGGCCGGCCCTGATGCAGACCGTGACGACCCGGCTCATTCCTTAGCTCGGGTCGAAGCGGAGGGGGAGGCGGGCCGGACCCCAGATCCCGACGTTGTCGGGCTTCCACTCCACCGGGCCCGCCAAGGACAGATTCGGCATCCGCGTGGCCAGGATGGGCAGGGCCTCCTGGAGCTCCGCCCGGGCCAGCGAGGCGCCCAGGCAGTAGTGCAGGCCCGACCCGAAGGTCATCTGTTGGGCCTTGGTGGTCCGGGCTAGGTCCAGCCGGTCGGGCCCGTCCCAGACCTGGGGGTCGAAGTTGGCGCCGACCATCGACAGACCGACCATGGTCCCGGCGGGGAAGAGGACGTCGCGGTAGACGATGTCCTCAGAGGCGAACCGGGACGTCCCCCGGACCGCCCCGAGGAACCGCATGGTTTCCTCCACCGAGGTAGCGGCCAGACCGGGCTGTTGGGCCAGCGCCCGCCACTGGTCGGGCCGGTCGGCCAGTAGGGCCACGCTGCAGGCCAGCTGGTTGCGGGTGGTATCGGTGCCGGCCATCAATACCGCCTCGGCCAGCATGACCAGCTCCTCGCCGGAAAGGCGGTCGCCACCTTCTTCGACCGCGATCAGGTCGGACAGAAGATCGTCAGCGGGCTGCGCCCGGCGCATCTCGATCAGGTCCCCGACGTAGGCGTCCAGCTCCGCCGACGCCTTCTTGATCGTGGCCAGGTCCTCGACGAAGTTGCCGTTGAAGACCCGGAAGATATCGGTGGCCCAAGCGGAGAACAGCTTCCAGTCCTCCCGCGGCGCACCCAACAGCTGGCAGATGATCGGTATGGGGTAGGCCTCGCACAGGTCGGCCACCAGCTCGCAGTGGCCCCGGGCGGCGAAGCCGTCGACCAGCTCGGTCACCACCTCCCTCATGAACGGCCGCATCCGGTCGGCCGATCGGGGCGTGAAGGCGGGGGCCACCAGCCGGCGCAGCCTGGCGTGCTCCTCCCCCTCCAGAGCCAGGATCGACCGCCGCCGGCTCTGGAAGTACTCGTCGTCCTCCAGACCGGACATCTCGGCCAGCATCGAGAACGCCGAATGGAACCGTCGGTCGCGGAGAATCGCCGCTACGTCCTCGTACGTGGTGACGACGAAGCCCATCGGGTTCCGAGCCAGCCAGTGCCGGTCCCTGGCCGCGGCGATCTCGGCTCGGGCCTGGTCCCGGCCGCTGGGCTCCATCATGTCCAGCTCCGGCAGCTCCAGCTCGTAGACCGACGTCGCCATCTCCCCACCTCCAGGCTCGGGGCAATTCTGCCCTGGTCGGCCCGGTCACGGCGGACCCAGGGCCGCACCGGTCCTTCAGCTGAGTGCGGTCCAGGTCGGGGTCACGCCCCGGGTCGGCGACAGGTCGACGATTACGGCGCCGGGCCGGCCGTCGTGGGAGCACGCCGTGTCGCCCGCGTAGACGACGGGCACCGGCTCGGCTTGGACCTGGCGGTACCTGCCCAGGTGGCCGAGGGCCACATAGTCCCAGTCGACGTCGGCGAGATCGCTCGGGTAGATGGGCGAGCCACGGTTCGTCGGATGGTCACTGTCGACGACGAGCCCGTGGCCCATCACGATGCACCATCCCACGTCGGGCCGGGCCGGAAGGTCGGCGATCGGACGGAACGAGGACGTGTGGTCGCGCACCGGCCGACCGAAGAAGGCGGCATCGAGATCCGCCAGCACGACCAGCTCACCATCGGCTTCGTCGAGCACGTGCACGTTCGGACAACCCTGCTCGAAGTCGAACCGGAGAAAGGGGGACTCGTCCTCGTACCAGTCGTGGTTGCCCGGCAGGACCACGACCGGGCAAGGGGCCCGAGTCAGCTGCCCCGCCGTCCAATCGAGAATCTCATCGCCAGCTCGCGGGGTGTCGAACAGGTCGCCGGCGATCAGCAAGGCGTCCACCCGCGTCGACGCAGCCAGGTCGATCAGGGCGGCGAAGGCGTCCTCTTTGCCGGTCGGACCGGGCCCGGAGCCGAGATGGCAGTCCGAGGCGTGCAGCAGTCGCAGGTCCCGAGAGGGACGTCTCATGGACGGGTGGGTCCCAAGGCTGCCGGCATCGCCCGGCCAGCGTAGGTGACGGCCGGATTGGCCCGGTCCCCCAGTGGATATGGACCTCCCGCCATGCCGGAGTCGCTCGTCACCCATCCCGCCCTACCCTCTCCCCGCGGTCCGGTTACCGACGGGTTGCTCGAGGCGCTCGTCGGTGCTCCAGGGTCGGCGCTCCCGCCGTTCAGCGGTCGGTGCGCCGATCCACTGGCGGATGAGGACCTGCACCTCGCGCTGTACACCTGCTACGAGCTGGGCTACCGCGGCTTTGCCGGGGTCGATGCCGGATGGGAGTGGGACCCGGGCCTCCTCTCGCTTCGCCGCTCGTTGGAGCGACCCTTCGAGACAGCGCTGCGCCAGCTGACCGGGCCGACCGGAGGTGTGGACGCCCAGCGCGAGCTGCGGCGCCTCGCCGGCGAGGAGGAGGGGCCATCCCTTTCGGCCTTCGTGGAGTCGGACGGCACCGCCGGGAACTTCCGGGAGCTGTGCATCCATCGCTCGGCCTGGCAGCTCAAGGAGGCCGATCCCCACAGTTGGGCCATTCCCCGGCTGGCCGGGCCGGCCAAGGTGACCCTCACCTCTCTCCAGTACGACGAGTACGGAGCCGGTGATCCCGTGGACATGCACTCGGCGCTGTTCGCCGAGACCATGCGGCAGCTGGACCTCGATCCCCGGTACGGCGCCTACCTCGACCTGCTGCCGGCGGTCACCCTGGCGGCAGTGAACGTCGTCTCGATGTTCGGGCTGCACAGACGTCTGTTGGGTGCCCTGGTGGGTCATCTGGCGCTTTTCGAGATGACCTCCGTCGGTCCGATGTCCAGCTACAGCCGGGCGTTGGCCCGGCTCGGATACGGGCCCGAGGCTCGCCGGTACTTCGACGTGCACGTGGCCGTCGACGCCAGGCACGGCGAGATCGCCGTGGAGGAACTGATCGGGCGGATGCTCCAGGACGAACCCGAGCTGGCCGGTGAGATGGTGTTCGGGGCCCGCGCCCTGACCCTGCTCGAGAGCCGGTTCACCGGCCTGGTCCTCGGGTCCTGGTGCGCCGGGCGGTCGTCGCTGCGGGCCATCGAGGGCTGATCCGGGTCCAAGAGCCGGAATCGTCATCACACAACGGCATCCCGCGCCCCGACTCCTCTAGGGTCGTTGTGGGTGCCGTCGCGAGGGGGAAGGCTGATGACCAGCTCCGTCACAGTGTCCAATCCGAGTCGGGTCGGCCTCGACCCCCAGCGGCTGGGGGCGCTCGTCGACCGGGTACGTCGGGAGGTGGACCAGGGACTTCTGCCCTCCTGCCAGGTGGCGGTCGCCCGTCACGGCCAGCTGGGCCTGTTCGAGACACTGGGGGACGCCGATGAGACGGCTCGCTACACCATCTTCTCGTGCACCAAGGCGGTCGTGGGCGCGGCGCGTGGCTGCTCATGGGTGAGGGGAAGCTGCACACGGGAATGCGCGCCGTCGACTTGGTCCCCGAGTTTCGGATCGAACGGAAAAAGACACCATCACTCTGGAGCACCTGCTGACCCACACGGGTGGGTTTCCGAACGCGCCTCTGGGAGCCGCCGAGTGGTCGTCGAAGGAGGCACGACTGGCCCGATTCGCCCGCTGGCGGACCGAATACCGGCCGGCTCCCGCTTCTGGTACCACCCGACCTCGGCCCACTCGGTCGTCGCCCACATGATCGAAGAGGCGGCCGGCCAGGACTACCGCCGGTTCATCGCCTCGCGGATCATGGAGCCGCTCGGACTGGGCCGGTTCCAGCTCGGGGTGACCAAGGATGCCAGGGGGACATAACCGAACTGACCAAGACCGGTGAGCCACCCAGTCCCGACGAGCTCGAGGCGGTGCTCGGCATACAGGAGATACCCGCCACGGAGGTAACCGACGACGCCCTCGTCGGCTTCAACGATCCGGACACCCGCGCCGTTGGCGTCCCCCGGGGCGGGGGCGTCGCGTCGGCCGCCGATCTGGCGCTCTTCTACCAGTCCCTGCTCCACAATCCCGACGGACTCTGGGACCAGGCCGCCCTGGCGGACGCCACCGGCAACGTGCGCGTGAACCTGCCCGATCCGGTCTTCGCCACGCCGGCCGGCCGGAGCCTCGGCCTGGTCGTGGCCGGTGGGGACGGAAAAGCCGCCGAGCGAGGCTTCGGCCGCACGGCGGGCCCCCGCAGCTTCGGCCACGGGGGGGCGGCCGGCCAGGTCGCCTGGGCGGATCCGGACTCGGGCATCTCGTTCGCCTACCTGACCAACGGCGTCGACGCTCACACCATCCGCGTGGCCCGGCGTGGGGTTGCCCTGTCCAGCCTCGCCTGGGTCTGCGCGGCCGACTGAGCGGCCTCGACCTACGATTGCGGCGGGCGAGGAAGAGGGGGCTGTCATGCAGGTAGAGGACATGATCCTGGTCAGCGTCGACGACCACCTGGTCGAGCCTCCATCGATGAGCGATTACTTCGCCGATCACTTCCCGGCCCGCTACCGCGACCGGGTGCCCCGAGTCATCACGCGGGATGACGGCACCGACGCCTGGCTCATCGAGGGGATCCAGGTTGACAGCTTCGGACTCAACGCCGTGGCGGGCCGGGTGCGCGAGGAGTGGGGTATGGAGCCCGGCAACTTCAGCGAGGTCCGCCCGGGCACGTGGGACGTGCACGAGCGGGTCCGCGACATGAACGTCAACGGCGTCCTGGGCTCGATGTGCTTCTCGTCCTGGCCCGGGCTCGGCGGGCAGTACTTCCTCCAGAGCGGTGACACCGAGTTGGCCGAGTGCATGATCCGCGCCTACAACGACTGGCACATCGGGGAGTGGTGCGGCGCGGCGCCCGGCCGCTTCATTCCCCTGGCCCTGTCGGGGTTCATGCTCGGACCCGAGTTCATGGCGGCGGAGATCCACCGTGTGGCGGAGAAGGGCTGTCACGCCATCTCGTTCCACTCGGACACGCACCGCTTCAACGACCTGCCCGACCACCACGGGGAAGAGTGGTACCCGGCCTGGCAGGCCGCGGCCGATACGGACAGCGTGCTGGTGTTCCACTTCGGCAGCTCGCCCACCTTCATGCCCCGGTCGCCATTCGACGTCCTCATCCACACCATGCCGTTCAACACCGGTGTGTTCGCCTCGGAGCTGCTCTGGTCCAAGGCGTTCCGGGCCTTTCCGACCGTGAAGGTGGCCCTGGCCGAGGGCGGGATCGGGTGGATGCCCTACTGGCTGGAGCGGGCCGACTACACGTACCAGCGCCACCATCTGTGGACCGGCCAGGACTTCGGGGACACGCTGCCGAGTCAGCTCTGGAAGGGACGGGTGCTCGGCTGCTTCATCGACGACTACACCGGTCTGCGCAACCGGGATCTGATCGGACTCGGGAACATCGCCTGGGAGTGTGACTACCCGCACTCCGACTGCACCTGGCCCACGGCTCCGGAGGACATCATGAAGAGCCTCCAGGGTGCCCAATGCACCGACGAGGAGATCCACGCCATCACCTGGCAGAACGCCTGCCGCTTCTACAGCTTCGATCCCTTCCAGCACCGGACTCGGGACCAGTGCACGGTAGGGGCGCTCCGGGCCACCGCCTCGGACGTGGACACCACGCCCAGGGCCTACGGGAAGAGGAGCAAGGGGGCGCCGGTCGGCGGGCTCGGGCGCTGACGCCGGCAGCCGAGAGGGCGGCGTGCTCACCTGGCCAGGACGTACACCCGCTCTCCCATCTTCCCGAGCAGGCGATACACGTGTGCCACAGGCAGTCCCCGAGCATGATCTCGTAAGCCTGCGCCCCGAAGCGGTCTCGGGTCACGCCAATCGCTGCCCGGATCGACCGGTCCCATTTGGGCCGGTGCTGGCGATTGCCTCATTGCTCCGGCGGAAGCGGACGGGGCAACGTGGTAGCCACCCGGTCCCCAGTGGGGGTGGTGCGCTTGCGGGACACCAACGGCGGGCGCACCCTGGGCCTGGTGGGCGCGACGAGCGTGAGCGACGGCTTGCGCGTCGCCTGGTACCGGATCTCGTCGACCCGCGGCCGCCGGTGGGGCGGGCACCTGGCGCTGGCCGTGTTGATCGCCATCCTGGGGGCCACAGCCATGGCGTCGATGGCGGCGGCCAGGCGGACCCAGTCCGCCTATCCGCGGTACCTGTCGTCGACCGACCCGGCGGACCTCACCTTCTCCACCTACGGCGCCGGTCCACAGTCGTCGGCCAACGCCTACTCGCCGGCGCTGGCCGCCCGGATCGGCGCGCTGCCCCGGCTCCGCCACGTCGAGACCTGGGTGGGGGTCTTCGGCACCCCACTGAAGGCGAACGGCGCACCGGACTTCTCGAAGCTGGGTGAGCTCAACGCCGCCGGAAGTCTGAGCGGCCTGTACTTCCGGGAGGACCGGGCTACACCCGTGGTCGGTCGGATGGCGGAACCCTCGCGCCGGGACGAGTTCGTCACGACCGCGCTGGGTGCCCGGGTGCTGGAGCTGCACGTGGGAGATGTCCTGGCGATGGGGTTCTACGGAGCCGACCAGCCGGCCCAGCCGGGCTTCGGGACACCGGCGGTGCCACCCCGGATCCGGTTGAACACGCGGCTGGTCGGCCTCGTGGTGTTCAACAACGAGGTGATCGAGGACGAGGCCGATCGGCTCCCCACCAATGTGCTGTTTACTCCGGCCCTGACCCGCTTGACGCTGGGATTCGGTGGAACCCAGGGCACGTGGTTCGGCCTGCAGCTTGCCAATCCCGCCCGGGACGTACCGACGGTCGAGGCGGAGATCATCCGGCTCCTTCCGGCCCAGAACGCGGCCTTCTTCCGCACCACCTCGGTCGAGGAGGCGAAGGTGGAGCGGGCGGTTCGACCAGAGTCGATCGCCCTCGGGGCCTTCGGTGCCATCGCCGCCCTGGCCGTCCTCGCTGTCGCCGGCCTATCGATCTCCCGGCTGTTGCGCGCCGGGGGAGCGGACAACTCCGTCCTGCGCGGTCTCGGCGCCGGTCCTGTGGTCAACATGGCGGACTCGCTGATCGGCACGCTGGCGGCGGTACTCGTAGGCGCGGCCCTCGCCGGCGCGGCGACGGTACTCGCGTCACCGATCGCCCCCCTCGGACCGATCCGTCGGGTCTACCCCGCCCCGGGCATCGCGGTGGACTGGACCATCGTCGGCGGTGGGATCGCTGTCCTGGTCGGTGGCCTGGGCGTCGTGACTGTCCTGGTCGCGTATCACGCCGCCCCGCGATCCTGACGTGGCCGCCTTCAGCCCGGCGCAGGCGCTCACCATCGAGCTCGACGGCCAGGCCGTGCCCTCGTTCCTCACCGACGTCCGAGCCCAGGTCGGTCCGCCGATCCTGTCCGGCCACGGCCTCCAGGCCGTCAGCCAGGTCGTGGTGGGCCCGGAGACCCTGGCCGCGATGCACAAGCATGTCGGGACACGGCGATGCTGAGCTACGGGACCCCGGCTGACGCTCCGCTGGACGTGCCTCCGACGTCCGTGAAAATCGTAGGTACCGCAACATTGCCCGCAATCACGACGTCGGCGACGCTTGCCCGACCACCCATCCGTCGGCGTCGGTGCACTGGTTCCGTTCTCCAGCTTCCCGGCCGCGTTCCGGCAGGCGATCTCGAACCCGGACCCCACCCTCAACGGCCCGGGCACGGTCTTCATCCGACTCCGACCTGGTGTGAGCGCCGGCGCCGGACGCGCCGACATGGATCGGATCGTGGCCGCCGCCGACAAGGCGTTCGCATCAGACCCGAACGCGGCAGGTGACTCGGCCCAGGTACTCACGGTTCGGCGCCCGGCCGAGATCGTCAACTACGGATCCACCGGGTCCACACCGGTTGTCCTTGCCGGAGGTCTCGCGGTCGGCGCGGCCGTGGCCATGGGGATGGCACTGTTCGGCTCGGTCCGGCGCCGTCGGCGGGAACTGGCGTTGCTCAAGACCCTCGGGTTCACACGCCGCCAGGTAGTGGCGGCCGTCACGTGGCACGCATCGGTCGTCGCCGCTGTGGGACTGATCGTGGGAGTGGCCCTGGGGATTGCCCTCGGGAGACAGCTCTGGATCGTGTTTGCCCGGCAGATCTACGTCGTCCCGGAGCCAGCCGTGCCGTGGTCGATCGTACTCATCGCCCTCATGACCATGGTCCTGGCCAACATCATCGCTTCCGGCCCAGGTCTGCTCGCGGGGCGTACCAGCCCGGCGCTCACCCTGCGAGCGGAGTAGGTGGGCTCGCCCGAATTCGACGGGCGGTAGATTCGTCGCGGAGCAGGTCAACCCATCCGACGGACCACCACCCGAAGGAGCCGCCATGTCGCGCGTCCGCGTCCACAACTTCTCGATCTCGCTCGACGGGTTCGCCACCGGTGAGGGGCAGGCCCTCGACACGCCGTTCGGCCACGCCGGGCATCGGCTCCACGAGTGGATGTTCGCCACTGGGTTCGGGCGCCTCGCGGTCCTCGGCGAGCCGGGGGGCTCCCAGGGCGTCGATAATGCGATGGCCGATCGGCACGGACCCGGGATCGGTGCGGAGATCATGGGGGCGGGCAAGTTCGGCCCGCCCGGCTGGCAGGACGACCCGGATTGGCGCGGCTGGTGGGGCGACAGCCCGCCGTTCCACACGCCGACCTACGTCCTGACCCACCGTCAGCGCCCGTCGCTGGAAATGGAGAGCGGTACGACGTTCCACTTCCTCGACGCCGCCCCACCGGATGCACTCGAGGTGGCGCGGGCCGCAGCTGCTGGTCAGGACGTCCGTATCGGCGGGGGGCCGACCATGATGCGCGCGTTCATCGCCGCCGGTCTCGTCGACCACCTGCACGTAGTTCAGGTGCCCATCCTGCTCGGCCGCGGTGTCCGGCTGTGGGACGGGCTGGAGGCGTTGGAGCAGCAGTACGACGTGGAGGTGGTCTCGACGCCCGGGGGCGTCACCCACCTCACGTTCACGCGATGACGAGGTTGTCCGTGAGGTGCCGGGTGGCGTCGCTGGCCCTGGAGGTCGGCCGAGCGCCCGCTGGCCAGCTCAGAGCTCATTTGGCGCTGAGCCGCCCGGCACCCACATCTCGAGCGCGTACCCAGAGGCCCCGACGGCACATTGGATTCCCCGGGATCTCCAAGGATTCTGCCAAGCCCCCTGGAGGCGCGAGCCCGAAGGTGACTGGTGCCTGCGCTGTGCAGGCACGGACACGAGGAGTCGAAAGAACATGGCAGGCAGCTTCTTCAGGAACAGGGCGGTCAAGGTGGGCGGGGCGTCCGCTCTCATGGCCGGGCTCATGGCCGGCGGCTACGGCGTCGCTTCGGCGGCCACGGGCGGGTCGGGCCCGTCGACCCAGGCAAGCTCGGGTACGCCTGGCGGCCACTTCAGGCCCGACGGACCGGGCGGCCACCGGCCCGGCGGGGGCGGTGCCGGAGGGTCGATCACGGCGCTCGGGACCAAGTCGTTCACCGTGAAGACCCCTGGCGGGAGCTCCGAAACGGTCAACACGACCAACTCGACGACCTACACCCGGGACGGTGCCAGCAGCACGGCGTCCGCCCTCGCCGTCGGGGAGCACGTCAGGGTACGGCCGGCGCAGTCGTCCACCAATGCCTCGTCAACCCTGACGGCGGCGGCGGTGGACATCATGGACCCGGCCATCCACGGGACGGTGGAGAGCGTCTCCGGAAACACGCTGACGATCGTCGACGAACAGGGCTTCTGGCGGACGGTCAACCTCTCGGCGACCTCCACCTACACCGACAACGGCAACAGCTCGAGTGCATCAGCGCTGAGCAACGGAGGGACGGTCGTGGCCTTCGGGTCCGTCGACGCCGACCACGCCTCGCTTGACGCCACGTCGGTGGCCATCAACCCGACCCACGGCGGGCCGGAGATGGGGGTGCCCGGACCTCAGGCGTGACCGCCCAGAGTTCCCCCCGGTCCATACCGGGTCCCGGCCGCTCCATCATCCGGCCGGGACCCGGTACGTGCGGAAGCGTTCATGACCCCGGCATAACCGCATGTCGGTACTTGTCGCTCGAGCCAGCCAGTATCGCCGACGAGGGACTGGTCGGTGCCGATCCCGCCACGCACGTGAGCCCGGCCGCTTACCCCGCGGGTGGGTGGAGTGTGGCGGTGTCCAGCGTACGATCGATTACAGCCCTGGCGACCTCGGCGAGGCGGCGGTTGTTGGTCCGGGCGTAGTTGCGCAGCGCCGAGAAGGACTGCTCCATGTCCAGGCCGGCCCGCTCAGACAGGACCCCCTTGGCCTGTTCGATCACTACCCTACCCGGCTGTTGAGGGCGTAATTGAGCTGCTCGTTGAGGGCCTGGGCCTGCGTGGCGTCGCGGTGCTGGAGGATGGCGATGGTAGCCACGTCGGCCAGCGCCTGGCCGCACACGACGTCGGTGTCGCCAAGCTGGCCCGCGTCGGCACGGAACAGGTTGAGGGCGCCGATGACCTGACCCCGCAGGCGCATGGGCAGGGCGTGTACGGAGCGAAACCCGGCCTCCATGGCGACGGGGGCGAAGTTCGGCCAGCGGCCGTTGACCACGGCCAGATCTGCGTTCACAACCGCCTCGCCGGAGCGGTAGCAGTCCAGGCAGGGCCCCTCCTCTGACTGCAGCTCGAAGAGCTCGAGGACCCGCATGGCCTCGCTGGAGGAGGCGGCCAGGCGCAGGTCGTTCTCCGGGGAGACGAGCATGAGCCCGGCGGCGGAGATTCCGAGGATCTGCACGCAGCGCTCCACCAGCAGACTCAACAGCTCCACGACGTCGAAGTCGTCCACCAGGGTGTCGGCCAGCTCCACCAGGGTGCGGGCCAGCTGGACCTCTCGGCATGCTGGGCTCTGCCGGCATCAACAACCTCCCCGGCGCGGCCTCCCCCGCTCCCGGGACCGGAGGGAGCCGCTGAGCACCATTCTGCGCCCGGGGCCTCACCGGCGGATCCGAGCTGCGCCCGGCATCGTGGTTCGTCAGCGCCTCGGAGCCGGCGGCGCTCATTCGAAGCGCAGCCGTCGGCCCACCACGTCGGTGGCGACCTCGGCCAGCGCTCGGTCACTGGCGAAGGCGTAGGCCCGCAGGCGGACAAGCGCTTCGGTGACGCTGATGTCGGCTTGGGCGGAGACCATGCCCGCGGCCTGGTGCACGAGAAGGTGGAAGTTCGAGCCGGTTTCCAGCTCCGCGGCCATGGTCCCGACGGGTGCCTCAGCCTGCATCCAGAGCACGGCCCTGGCCGCCACGTCGGCCATGACCAGGGCATCGCGGTGCTGGTCCTCGCTCAAGGCCCCGGCCCGCTCGGTGTACAGGTTGAGGGCACCGAGGCGCACGGCCCCCACCGACAGCGGGAAGCCGAATACGGCCCGGGCGCCGGCGGCGAGGGCGGGGGAGGCGAAGGCGAGCCATCGGGGGGCGGCCGGGTAGGCCAGGTCGACCTCGAGCACAGGTCGGTCCAGGCGGTAGGCGTCGATGCAGGGGCCCTCGCCCAGGGTGTACTGCAGGTCCTCGATCAACTGGCTCACCGGGTTGGAGCTGCACACCGAATCCCGAGGCAGGTCATCGGCCATGAGCATGACCCCCGCACCCGACACGGCCACGACCTCGGCGGCGACCTCGCACAGCCGGACCGGGGGCGAGTCCTGGGCGGCGCCCGCCCCCAGGAGGGCGAGGATGCGCAAGAGGCGCTCCCCGGGCACCCGTCAGCGCCCCCGGTGAACGGGGCGGCCCGAAGCGGTGGTGGGGATCGGATCCTGATCGGCCACGGCCGCCTCCTCCCATTACCAGGGAGGCGCCCCAACGGGGACCCGATCACAACGGGACCCGGGCTCGGCGCGACACCGAACAGCACGACCCTACCGGCCGGGCGAGCGGGCCGGGTGCGCCGGGTCGGGGGTCGGGGTCGGGGGTCGGGGGTCGGGGGTCGGCTAGAGTGGCAGCACCGGTAGCGTGACGCGTGCCGATGCGAGCCCCTGGACCCCGGTCCCGCCAGAGTGTGCGAGATACAGGAGGGGGACCGGGGATGTCGGTCGGCCAGGAGCGTTCAGGCCAGTCTGGCGCGGACTCGACCCCGGGTCCATCGGCATTGCCCGCCGCCGCCGACCTTCTGGCGGTCGGAATGATCGTGGCCGGGCCCGACGGGGCGGCCACCTACGCCAACCGTACGTGGGGCGTCCTGACCGGCCAGGCCGAGGGCGACTGGCCGGGCCAGGGATGGCTCGACGCCATCGTGGAGCCTGACCGCGCCGCCCAGCGGGCCGCTCTCCTGGCGGTCCTGGCCTCGGGGGAGATGTACCGCGCCGACTGGAATGTGCGGCGCAGCGACCTCGTCACCCGGATCCTCCACATCACCGCCGCACCTCAGAGGTCCGGGGGCCGCCTCACCGGTCTGGTGGTCACCCTGACCGATGTCACCGACACCCGCGCCCGCGCCGAGTCCGTCTCCGAGCAGAGAACTCACGATCCGCTGACGGGCCTGTACAACCGGGCCCACTTCCTCGACCGGGTCGCCCGCGCCGTCGACCGCCGCCTTCGCGAGCCCGAGCGTCTGGCCGCCGTCCTTTCCATCGACGTGGACGCCTTGAGAGCAACCAACGACCGCCTGGGCCACGCGGCCGGCGACCGGCTCCTCCGGGCCTCGGCGGCCTGGATCACCGCAGTCGTGCGCTCTACGGACGCTGTGGCTCGGTACGGAGGAAACGATTTCTGCGTTCTCTTGGACGACGTGACCGACGCCGCCGCCGCTGAGCTGGTCGCCGAGCGGATCCGGAGCCTCTCCCCGGACAGTGCCGTCGCCGGGGGACCGATCAGTCTCAACGTCGGGCTGACCCTGGTCGACGACGAGCATTCGCGCCCCGGGATGATCGTCGACCGGGCCGATCGGGCGCGCGACCGGGAGAAGCGAGCCAAGCCGGTGCCTCACGCCGGGATTGCGCCCAACGGGTCCCGAACCCGACAGCGGGCTGGCCTGCCCGACGACGTCGAGAACGTGCTGGCCCTCGCCACCCACGAGCTGCTCAACCCACTTACCGCCATCCTCGGTTACGCCACCCTGCTGCGCGACAACCGGGCGCAGATGACCGACGCCGACCTCGATACCGCCTTCGCTGTGCTCGAACGTCAGTGCTCCGGTCTGGCCCGGCTCCTTGAAGACCTTCTCGAGCTCGGGCGCCGCCACAACCGTGTGAGTCCTGACGCCGCTCCCGTGAACTGGACGTAGTGGTGGCCGACGCCCTGAAGATCGCCCCGACGCCGGAGGGCCGGATCGTCACGACCGAGGGGAACTGGCCGGCCGTCAGCGTCTCGGCCGAACGGGCGAGCCTGACCCGGGTCGTCGTAAACCTACTGACCAACGCCTACCGGTACGGCGGGCCGATCATCACCGTCACGTCGGAGCAGGTTGGCCAGGATGTGCATCTCAGCGTCGAGGACAACGGGTCCGGGGTGCCCGAAGATCTCGTAGCCACTCTGTTCCAGCAGTTCACCAAGGGCCGGAACACCGGCTCGATCGGGAGCACCGGCCGGGGCCTGGGGCTGGCGCTGGCGCGGGAGACCGTGGACTCGATCGGCGGCCGGCTGGAGTACATGCCCGGACAGTCCCACGGCGCCTGCTTCGTCGTCACGCTGCCGATCGAGCGGCCACGGCGGGCGTCATAGAGCGGGTGGATCAATCGGCGAGGATGTCGCGTTCGACCGGGCGAGCCCGACGACCCGACCCGCCGTCGCCCTCGTCCTCGCCGAACACCTGACGACGATGCCGGAGTCGGTGGTCATTGTCGACGGGAACCTGTCGAGCGCGCAGTTGGTCCGGGACGCCCTGGGCCGCGACGGTCGCTTCCCCCTCGTCGAGCTCGCCCCCACCGCCAGGGCGGCCATCGAGGTGGCCGCTCGCCTGCAGCCCGTCCTCATCGTCTTTCATGTCGCCCTCGGAGAGCTGGCGATGAGCGACGCCCTGCGCATGGTGCACGCCGCCGCGCCCGGTTCGCGGGTGGTCGTCCTTCCTGGATCCCGCCCTCAGGGTCCGGGGACCGAAGGGGCCACCGCTGGGAGATCCGGGCGTGAGGATCTGCCCGGGTCGGAGTCCCCTTCACTGATGCCTTGACGGCCGTCGTTGGCACGACGGCTGTGACGAGGCGGAAGCTCGCCGCCGGACCGGGGAGTGCGAGCGAAGCGCGCCGAACGGTGTCCAAAGCCTGCGCCGAGGTCGGGGAGGAGCCGCTTCTCGAAGACGCCCACAGCATTGCCAGCGAGCTGGTCACCAACGCCGTGGTTCACGCCCGGACGGTCATCGACCTCACGGTCCGGGCGGGGGGCGGCGCGGTGCGCATCGCGGTCGGCGACGGCTCACACCAACGCCCGACCGTGCTGCCGACCGACGTCGAGGCCCTCCGCGGCCGCGGGTTGATGCTCGTCGATGCGCTGTCCTTTGTGTGGGGTATCGACCCGTCCCCACCGGGCAAGACCATGCGGGCCCAGCTGATGTCGCCGGTGCCGCCCTCAGATGCTGCCTTGGCTGTGTCGTGGCCGTCCAGAACCAGTTTGATGGGCGTTGGCGCGAGGGATTCGTCGTGGCCCGCGCCGACGGGACGGGCGTCTGGCTGAACCGCCCCGACGGCTCCCCGCTACCCGCCGCGGTGCCCCGCGAGCACGTCCGGCCCTCCGCTCCGGAACAGTGACGAGAATGATGGACGCCCTCAACTCGCTGCACCGGCGGGCACTGGACGCGACCGGCAAGATCGTCTCCGGCATCGGCCCCGGCCGGTGGCGGCGGCCTACACCCTGCGAGGGCTGGGACGTGCGGGCCCTCACCACCCACATCGTGGCCGGCAACCTGTGGGCCGTCGAGCTGGTCGGCGGCAGGACGATCGAGGAGGTCGGCAACCGTCTCGACGGTGATGTCCTCGGCTCCGACCCGTCAGCCGCCTACGAGCGCTCCGCTGCTGCGGCAGCCGAGGCGTTCGACGTCCCGGGAGCGCTCGACGCGCCATGCGCGGTCTCCTACGGCCCCGTACCCGGCGCGGTGCACGCCGGGCACCGCCCCTCGTCGTCGACGACGACCCGACGGTGCTCGACGTGATGACGCGATATGTGGTCCGCGAGGGCTACGACGTGGAGGCGGTGGGGGATGGCCCCACCGCCGTCGATGCCGCCCGCGAGCGGCGCCCGGACCTGGTCGTGCTCGACCTGATGCTTCCGGGCACGGAGGGACTGGAGGTCTTCCGTCGACTGCGGCTCCTGGGGCCGGTGCCAGTCGTGATGCTCACCGCTCTCGGGGAGGAGGAGGACCGGGTGAGCGGGCTCGATGTCGGCGCCGACGACTACGTCACCAAGCCCTTCTCGCCCCGGGAGGTGACGGCGCGGGTGCGCGCCGTGCTGAACCGGACCCGTGCGCCTGTCGGGTCAGGGGGCGCCCCTGCCCCTCTGCTCCGATCGGGTGATCTGGTCGTGGACGCTGGGGCACGCGAGGTACACCTGAGCGGGACTCCGGTGGTGCTGACCCCGCGCGAGCTCGACCTGCTCGTTTTCCTCATGCGCAACCCCCGTCTGGCGTTCCGACGGGGGGAGCTCATGAAGGCAGTGTGGGGCTGGGCC
>DASUHN010000339.1 GCA_036273495.1 Acidimicrobiales bacterium
TGAGGAGGATGAAGTCGTCGATGGCGTCGTGGTCGAAGGACACCTCACCGCGGATCACGTCCGAGACGACCGTCTTGCCCGGCCGGGGGACGCGGAAGCGCAGGGCGCGCCCGGGACCTGCTTCCAGGCCGCGGTCGGCGCAGAAGGCGTCGTACCCTGGCGTCGCACCCTTCTCCTTGCGGGCCTCGACCTGGTCGCGCGTGCAGTCGCAGTAGTAGGCGCGGCCCTCGGCGTGGAGCCGGAGACCGGCGGCGCGGTGCAGATCGGCGTACTCCGACTGGAAGAACGGCCCCTCGTCCCAGTCGAGGCCGAGCCACTTCATGGCCGAGACGATCCCGTCGACCCACTCCGGCTGGTTGCGCTCCCGGTCGGTGTCCTCGATCCGGAGGATGAAAACACCGTGGTTCCGTCGGGCGTACAACCAGTTGTACAGGGCCGTCCGTGCTCCCCCTACATGGAAGTAGCCGGTCGGCGAGGGGGCCATCCTGACCCGCACCGGGGGAACCATCAGGCAGAGGCTACCGGGGACGCCACCCCCCGGTCAGCCGAGGAGCCGCTTGGAGATGACGACCCTTTGCACCTGGTTGGTGCCCTCGTAGATCTGCGTCACCTTGGCGTCCCGCAGGATCCGCTCGACCGGAAAGTCCCTGGTGTACCCGTTGCCCCCGAGCAGCTGGACGGCGTCCACCGCCGCGGCCATGGCGATGTCCGACGCGAAGCATTTGGCCATGGCGCCCACACTCGTCAGGTCGTGACCGCCGTAGCCGGCGTCGACCCGGTCCACGACCGCGCACGCCTGGTAGACGAGGGCACGGGCGGCCTCGATGCGCATGGCCATGTCCGCCACCATGAACCGGAGGCCCTGGAACTCGGCCAGAAGCTGGCCGAACTGCTCTCGCTGGCGCAGGTAGTCCGTGGCGTGGTCGAGGGCGCCCTGGGCCAGACCCAGGGCCTGGGCCCCGATCGTGGGTCGGGAGCGGTCCAGGGTGGCCATCGCCATGTAGAAGCCCTCGCCCTCCTCTCCGATCAGGTTGGAGGCCGGGATCCGCACGTCGTCGAAGACGATCTCCCCCGTCGGGCTCCCTCTCATCCCGAGCTTGTCCTCGAGCTTCGCCACCTGGACGCCCCGGTCGGCCTCGACGAGGAAGCAGCTGATACCCCGGTGCCCGGCGGTGGGGTCGGTCTTGGCGAACACGGTGTAGGTGTCCGAGACACCGGCGTTGGTGATCCAGTGCTTCGAGCCTGAGATCACGTACTCGTCGCCGTCCCGCACCGCCCGGGTCTTCATCCCCGCCACGTCGGAGCCGGCATCGGCCTCCGAGAGGCAGTAGCTGCCCTGGGCCTCCCCCACCGCCACCCGGGGCAGGTGGCGGCGCTTGAGCTCCTCCGAGCCCCACCGCATCACCGGGATCATGGACAACTTGGAGATCAGGATGAACAGGCTCGAGGAGCCGCAGACCCGCGCCATCTCCTCCACCATGATCGCCTGGGTCACGTGGTCGGCCCCGGCGCCGCCGTACTCCGCCGGGATCCCGAGCGCCGGCAGCTCCAGAGCCGAGCAGTCCTTGAAGTTCTCCCAGGGAAACTGGCCCGCCCGGTCCACCTCGGCGGCCCTCGGGGCCAGCTTTTCGAGGCCGAACTGGCGCATGGTGGCGCGGAACTCGAGCTGCTCCTCGGAAAGGGTCATGAGCTGGCCGGGCGCGGGCTCGACGGCGGGCGGGGAAAGGGCGGACGACATGGACCCCAGTCTGCCCCGGCGGGCGCCCGGGTAGCCTCTGGTCCCATGACGACCACCACGACCGCCGAGGACCTGGTCCGCAGCCAGGTCGACCGGTTGCTGTCGGAGCACGACCCCAAGACCGAGGAGCCGGCGGCGTTCTGGGGCGCCCAGTTCGACCACGGGCTGGCCTGGGTGCACTTCCCGGAGGGTTACGGTGGGCTCGGCGTCAGTCCCGGCCTGCAGGAGATAGCCAACAGCGCCCTGCGCCGCGCCGGCGGCCCGAGCAACGCCATGCGCAACCCCATCGGCCTCGGCATGGGCGCCCCCACCGTGCTGACCCACGGCAGCGAGGACCAGAAGCGTCGGTACCTGCGGCCGCTGTTCACCTGCGAGGAGGTCTGGTGCCAGCTCTTCTCCGAGCCCGGCGCCGG
>DASUHN010000340.1 GCA_036273495.1 Acidimicrobiales bacterium
CCGGGGGGGGGGGCGGATCAGACGTCCAGGAAGGACCGGACGGCCAGGCCCGACCCGAGGGCGCCCACGACCGAGCCGACCACGACGACGAACACTCCGGCGCCCACGGCGTTGCCCACCGAGACCACGAAGGACCCGAACAGCTGCAGCCCGTAGTGGTGGACGAGGGACGAGACCAGGCCCCGGAACAGGAAGACCCCGCCGAAGGCGAGGCCGGCGCCGAGCATGCCCTGGATCAGGCCCTCGAGCATGAACGGCACCCGGATGAACCAGTTGGTGGCCCCCACCAGCTTCATGACCGCCACCTCGCGGCGCCGGGCGAAGATCGCCATGCGGATGCTGTTGAGGATGAGGGCCAGGGCCGCCACGAGCAGGGCCACGGCCATCACGAACATGGCCGTCTGCAGGAGCCCGGTGACGTGGAGCAGGGTGTCGACGGTCTTCTGGGCCGACTGCACGTACTTGACGCCCGGGAAGCTCGAGAACTCCGTCGCGATGGCACGCACGTCCGACGCGTTGCGGGGGACGACCCGGTACGACGGCGGCAGGTCGGTCGGCTGCACGCTCTGCACCATGGTGGGCTGGTCGGCGAAGATCTTCTTGAACTCGGCGTAGGACTTCTGCTGATTGAAGTACACGAATGACATCACGGACCCGCCGCCGGACGAGCTGCCTCCGCCATCGCTCATCTGGGAGAGCTGGTGCTCGACGGCGTTGCTCTCACCGGAGCTGGCGTTGGGCTGCATGAAGACCTCGATGCGCACCCCGCCCTGCCACTGGATGGTGGCGTTGGCCACGCCCTGCTTGAGGATCAGGGCCACACCGACGATCGTGAGCGACACCGCCACGCACAGGATCGACGCCCCGGTCATGAGCAGGTTGCGCCGGAGATTCCCGGCGGTCTCGCGCGCCATGTAGTCGAGCGACATCGCCATCGCCTACAGCCCTCCGGTCAAGTGGCGATCCCGTACACGCCCCGGGCCTGGTCGCGCACGACCGTGCCGCGGTCTAGCTCGATGACCCGGCGCCGCATGGAGTCCACGATCCCCACGTCGTGGGTGGCCATCACGACCGTCGTGCCGGTGCGGTTGATCCGGTCGAGCAGCCGCATGATGCCCACCGTCGTGTTGGGGTCGAGGTTCCCGGTCGGCTCGTCGGCCAGCAGGATGAGGGGCCGGTTGACGAACGCCCGGGCTATGGCCACCCGCTGCTGCTCGCCCCCGGACAGCTCGTGGGGCAGGTTGTCGGTCTTCTTGGCCAGGCCCACCAGGTCGAGGATCTGGGGCACCTGCGAGGCCACCACGTGGCGGGGGCGGCCGATGACCTCGAGGGCAAATGCCACATTTTCGTAAACCGACTTGTTCGGGAGGAGCCGGAAGTCCTGGAAGATGCAGCCGATGTTGCGCCGGAGGTAGGGCACCTTCCACGGCGAGAGCTGGCAGATGTCCTTGCCCGCCACCCAGATGCGGCCCTGGTCGGGCTTGTCCTCCCGCAGCAGCAGGCGCAGGAACGTCGACTTGCCGGACCCGGAGGGGCCCACCAGGAAGACGAACTCTCCCTTGGCGATGTCGACGTTGGCGTCCCGCAGGGCCACGGTCGTGCCCTTGTAGGTCTTGGTGACGCTCTCGAGCTTGATCATCGCGTCTTATATTCTCAGCCCGCGGCGCCCGGGGACGCCATTCCCCGCCGGAAGCGGAGCCAGGCCTCCATGAAGGCGTCGAGGTCCCCGTCGAGCACGGCGTCGACGTTCCCGGTCTCGTAGCTGCTGCGCTCGTCCTTGACCTTCTGGTACGGCGCCAGCACGTAGCCGCGGATGAAGCTGCCGGCGCGTGACACCTGGCCCTGCGGGCCCGAGATGTCCTCGAGCTCCCGCCGGCGCTCCTCGCGCTGCCGTTCGGCCAGCTTGGCGGCCAGGATCTGCATGGCCCGGGCCTTGTTCTGGAACTGGCTGCGCTCGTTCTGGCAGGACACCACGATGCCCGTCGGCAGGTGGGTGATGCGCACCGCCGAGTCGGTCACGTTGACGTGCTGGCCGCCGGCGCCCGACGAGCGGTAGGTGTCGATGCGGAGGTCCTTCTCGTCGATCTTCACCTCGTCGGACAGGTCCTCGAGGAAGGGCACGGTGTCGAAGGCGGCGTACGAGGTCTGGCGGCGGGCCTGGGAGTCGAACGGGGAGATCCGGTACAGGCGGTGCACGCCGCGCTCGCCGGACAGCAGCCCGTAGGCGTAGCGGCCCCGCACGATGAAGGTGGCCGAGAGGATCCCGGCCTCCTGGCCCTCGGTGGCCTCGTCCAGCTCGACGTCGAAGCCCCGGCGCTCGGCCCAGCGCTCGTACATCCGCAGCATCATGTTGGCCCAGTCCTGGGCGTCGGTGCCGCCCTCGCCGGCGTGGATCTCGCAGACGGCGTCGCGCTCGTCGTGCTCCCCCGTGAACAGCGAGCGCACCTCGAGCTCGTCGAGGTCGACGGACAACCCGTCGATGAGGTCGGCGATCTCGGCCTCGACCGAGTCGTCCCCCTCCTCGCGTGCCAGCTCGAAGAGGGTGCGGGCGTCCTCGAGCCGGCCCACCAGCCCCTCGACCATGCCCAGGTCGGCGGCCAGGCGGTTGTGCTCGGTCGTGACCCGGCGGGCCCGGTCGGCGTCGTCCCACAGGTCGGCCCGCTGCATCTCCGGCTCCAGGGCCTCGATGCGGGCCCGCAGGCCGGGCAGGTCGAGATAGCTCTCGGCCTCCTCGAGCCGCCGCGCCAGTGCGGCCAGGTCCCCGCTGAAGTCCTTCACCGGACTACGCCCTTCAGCGGCCGTGGCAGTGCTTGTACTTGCGCCCGCTCCCGCACCAGCACGGCTCGTTGCGGCCCACCTTGGGCTGGCCACCGGCGCCACCTGCCGCCGCCGGAGCCGGCCGGGCCGGGCCCCCGGGACCGGCGCCGTCGGCGGGACGGGCGGCCCCCTCGCCGTCCGGCTGCTGGCCCAGGCCGCCCTCCAGGCCCCGCCCGGCCTGGCCCGCCCCGCCGGGCATCGGGGGCGGTGGGGGCAGGGGCATGGCGGCCCGCTCCGGCTCGGGGTCGGGCGCGGGGCCGTCGTCGCCCGCGGGCCGGTCGAGTACCGGGACCTCGAGGGCGGCGTCGGCCGGGCTGTGGACCGGGTCGTCGGGGCCGTGGTAGCTCAGCGCCTCCAGGTCGGGCTCGGGCGCCTGCTGGATCTGGACCTCGGCGTGCATCACGTAGCGCAGGTAGTCCTCGTCGACCGCGTCCATGAGCTGGCCGAACATCTGGAAGCCCTCGCGCTGCCACGCCACGAGCGGGTCCTGCTGGCCCATGGCCCGCAGGTTGATGCCCTCGCGGAGGTAGTCCATCTCCGCCAGGTGCTCCCGCCACCGCAGGTCGATGATCTGCAGCATGATGTCCCGCTCGAGCTGGCGCATGGTGTCGGCGCCGCCGGGGAGGCCGGCCTCCTTCTCCTCGTAGTACGCCACGGCCTCGGCCCGCAGGCTCTCGTACACCTGGTCGGCGTCGGTGGCCTCGTTCAGCTCCTCGGGCGTGAAGCGGGTCGGGTACACCAGGGCCACCTCGGTCAGGAGGCCGGAGAGGTCCCACTCCTCCGGGTAGTCGTTGGGGCAGGCGGCCCGCACCAGGCCGTCGAGGGTGTCCTCGAGGATCTCGATGGTCCGCTCCCGGAGGTCCTCCCCGTCGAGCACCTGCATGCGCCGGGCGTAGATGACCTTGCGCTGCTCGTGGTTGACCTCGTCGTACTTGAGGACGTCCTTGCGGATCTCGGCGTTGCGGGACTCCACCGTCGCCTGGGCCCGCTCGATGGCCTTGCTGACCATGCGCGCCTCGATCGGCACGTCCTCGGGCAGCGCCCTGGTCATGACCCAGTTCATGGCCCCGGTGGCGAACAGCCGCATCAGCTCGTCCTCGAGCGAGAGGTAGAAGCGGCTCTGCCCCGGGTCCCCCTGGCGGCCGGAGCGGCCCCGGAGCTGGTTGTCGATGCGGCGGCTCTCGTGGCGCTCGCTGCCCAGCACGTAGAGCCCGCCCAGGCGGCGCACCTCGTCCCCCTCGGCCCGGCACTCCTCCTCGAACTTGGCCAGTAGCTCGGCGGAGCGGGCCGCCCCCTCCTCGGAGGTGGGGTCGATGCCCTGGGCCGCCGCCTCCTGCTGGGCCAGCCCCTCGGGGTTGCCGCCGAGCAGGATGTCGACCCCGCGCCCGGCCATGTTGGTGGCGACGGTGATGGCGTGGAGGCGCCCGGCCTGGGCCACGATGGCGGCCTCCCGGGCGTGCTGCTTGGCGTTGAGCACGGCGTGAGGGATGCCCTGCTTGTCGAGCAGGCGGGAGAGGTGCTCGGAGCGCTCGACCGAGGCGGTGCCGACGAGGACGGGCTGGCCGCTGTCGTAGCGCTGCACCAGGTCCTCGACCACGGCGTTGAACTTGGCGTCCTCGGTCTTGTAGATGAGGTCGGCCTGGTCGTCCCTGACCATGGGCCGGTGGGTCGGGATCGGCACGACCGAGAGGTTGTAGGTGTTGGCGAACTCCGAGGCCTCGGTCTCCGCCGTCCCGGTCATACCGGCCAGCTTGTCGTACATGCGGAAGTAGTTCTGGAGGGTGATGGTGGCCCAGGTGTGGTTCTCCTCCTTGATCCGCACCCGCTCCTTGGCCTCGACCGCCTGGTGCAGACCGTCCGACCACCGCCGGCCCTCGAGGATGCGCCCGGTGAACTCGTCGACGATCTTCACCTCACCGTCGGCGACGATGTAGTCCTTGTCCCGCTTGTACAGCTCCTTGGCGCGCAGGGCCTGCTGGAGCTGGTGCACGTAGTTGGCCGCCACCTGGTCGTAGAGGTTGGAGATCCCGAGCTGGCGCTCCACCTTCTCGATGCCGGCCTCGGTCGGCACCACCGTGCGCTTCTCCTCGTCGACCTCGTAGTCGACCTCGGCCACCAGGGTCCGCACGATGCTGGCGAACTGGTAGTACAGCTGGGCGGACTGCGGTGCCGGGCCGCTGATGATCAGCGGGGTCCGGGCCTCGTCGATCAGGATCGAGTCCACCTCGTCGACGATGGCGAACACGTGGCCCCGCTGCACCATGGCTTCGCGCCCGCGCGCCATGTTGTCGCGCAGGTAGTCGAAGCCGAACTCGGTGTTGGTGCCGTAGGTGACGTCGCAGGCGTAGGCGGCCCGCTTGAGCTCGGGGTCGTCGACCTCGGGCACGACCAGGCCGACGGTGAGGCCCAGCCACCGGTAGATGCGCCCCATCCACTCGGCGTGGAACCGGGCCAGGTAATCGTTCACCGTCACCAGGTGCACGCCCTGGCCGGCCAGGCCGTTGAGATACACGGGCAGGGTGGAGACGAGGGTCTTGCCCTCACCCGTCTTCATCTCGGCGATCCACCCGAAGTGGAGGGCCATGCCGCCCATCAGCTGGACGTCGAAGTGGCGCTGGCCGATCACCCGCTGGGCCGCCTCGCGCACCACGGCGAAGGACTCGATCAGCAGCTCGTCGAGTTCCTCGCCCCGGTCCAGGCGCTCGCGGAACTCGACGGTCTTGTGCCGGAGGGCGTCGTCGGACAGCGCCCGGAGCTCGGGCTCCAACTCGTTCACGTACGGGACCAGGCCGTGGAGCCGGCGGAGCTTCTTGCCTTCCCCGGCCCGCAGGACCTTCTCGACGATTCCCATATGAACGCCCGATTCTACCGGTGGGCCCCGGCGCCCCCGGGTCGGCGCGCCACGGGCGCGGCCGGTCCGGTCACTCCCCGGTGTCGATGAGGCGCTCCCGCACCGCGTACATCACTGCCTGCATGCGGGAGTGGAGGTGGAGCTTCTCCAGGATGTTGCGCACGTGGTTCTTGACCGTGTTCTCGGAGATGAACAGGTCGTCGGCTATCTCCCGGTTGCTCATGCCCTTGGCCACCAGGCGCAGGACCTCGAGCTCCCGGCCGGTGAGGGTCGGGACCGGGAACTGCTGGCGCTCCTCGGCCCGCCGGGCCAGGGAGTTGAACTCGTTGAGCAGCTTGGAGGCCATCGAGGGGGAGATCAGGCTCTGGCCCTGGACCACGGCCCGGATGGCCTCGGCCACCTCCTCCACCGAGATCTCCTTGAGGAGGTAACCGTTGGCGCCGGCCTTGATGGCCTCGTAGAGGTCCTCCTCCTCGTCACTCACCGTGAGCATGAGGATCTTGGTGGTCGGCGAGAGTTCGCGGATCTGGCGGGCGGCCTCGATCCCCGACAGCTTGGGCATCCGCACGTCCATGAGGACCACGTCGGGGGCGGAGTCCTCGGCCTTGGTGACGGCCTCCTCCCCGTTCTCGGCCTCCCCGACGACCTCGATGCCGTCCTCGGTCCCGAGCACGACGTACAGGCCGCGCCGGAACAGCGCCTGGTCGTCGGCTATCAGGACCCGGACCGCCTCTCCCGGACCCCTCGCGTAGTCGTCCGTCACGGTCACCCCTCGGGCGCCCAGGTCCTCGGCCAGTCGTAACCCCGGTCTAGATCTGCCCCTGTCTAGTCCGGCCGGCAGGCCGGTCAGGTTTTGCCAGTAGTGACTAGTCTACCGGGGCCTGACGACGGGGATGGGACCGCCCGACCAGACGCCCCTTCAGCCGGACCAGGCGCAGCTCGAGCTTGTCCACGACCCGGTCGACGGCGGTGAGCATGTCGGGC
>DASUHN010000341.1 GCA_036273495.1 Acidimicrobiales bacterium
GACCGGGAGACGAGGAGGCCTTGGCGCCGTTCTGGCCGCAACCGAGCGATGCCGAACCGTGGGCGTGGATCGTGCGCTACCTGCGCGAGGCGCCGGAGGCGGTCGGGGTGGCGCGCAACAACAACGGGGCGGTGGCGGGCCTGATGATCTCGGTGACCGTGCAGTCGGCCCCCGCCCTGTGCGCCGAGGACCCGGTGCTCGGGCCGTGGCTCGAGTACGCGCGCAGCAACGACCCCACCGACAACGGCGTGCTCTGGCGCACCTCCAACGACTTCAGCGGCGATCCGCGCTGGCCGGTCCAGGCCCTCCTGGGCGCGGCGGGGATCCGGCGGTCGGGACTGCCCAACCCGCGCTACGTGTACCTGCCGATCAACCCCAAAGCGGAGCTGGCGGTGGCGTTCTCGGCCGCCATCGGGGCCGTGCGGGTGGAAGGGCTCGACGCCACCCTCGGCCCCGAGACCCATGAGTGCCACGTGGCCGACATGGGACCGGGCGGGATCCTCGGCGCCTACCGCGACGTGGTCTACGCCGAGCTGGGCCTGGTGCCGCCGACGCCCGAGCCGTTCCCGGCCGAGGCGGTGCGCGACGCCCTGCGCCACTGGGACGACCCGGTGGTGCTGGCCGGCAGCCCGCTGGCGGAGGGGACGACGATGGGCGAGCGCAGCGACTCGGTGCGCGCCACGTTGAACGGCGCCCTCGACCGGGCGTTCGGGGCCGGGGCCGAGGACGCCCTGCTGCGCCGGGTGCTGGAGCACGGCTACCTGGCCCACGTCTCGAGCCACGAGGCCACCGCCCGCCGGCTGGGGCTGTCTCCCGACGCCTACTTCCGCCGGCTGCGCGAGGCGACCGAGCGGGTCGCCGCCTGCCTGCCGGTCTGACGCGCTAGCCGGCGCCGAAGAAGCGGGCGCTGCCGTAGGCGAACACGCCGCCGTCGGCCGCCACCAGCCAGTAGCCGTGGCCGTCGGGGGCGGCGGTGATCCCCACCACCGGCTCGAACAGCGGCTGGTTCACGGCGTCCCCCACCCCCTTGGCCGTCCCGAACGGGTACACCGAGCCGTCGGCGCCCACCAGCCAGTAGCCCCGCCCGTCGGGCGCGGCCGCCATCCCCACGACCGGCGCCGGCAGGGCCCGGCCGGCGGCGCCGCCGTAGAAGTGGGCGTCCCCGTAGGCGAAAACGCCCCCGTCCGCCGTCGCCAGCCAGTACCCCCTCCCATCGGGCGAAGCCGCCATTCCCACCACCGGCCGGGCCAGCGCCGTCGACGACCGCGCCGGTGAGCCGTAGGAGCCGGCCGCCCCGAAGGCGCTGACCTTCCCCGCCGCCGTCGTCACCCAGTACCCGTCGTCCCCGGCGCTGCCGGCCAGGGCCACGACGGGGTCGGTGGAGACCGATCCGCCCGACGAGCCGAAGTAGCGGGCATCCCCGGAGGTGAACACCCCGCCGTCGGTGCCGACCAGCCAGTAGCCCTTCCCTTCAGTGGTGGGTGCGCCCCCGACGACCAGGGCCGAGGGGACCGGCGCCGCCGCCGCGGGGATGGCCGCCCCCCGCCACGTGACCGCCCCCAGACCGGTCACCGATCCGTAGCCCCGGCCGCCCGGGGCGGGCAGGAGGGCCACCACGTCGGCGCGGATCGAGGAGTCGCGCTGGGTGCCGCCGTCCCCCACCCACTCCCAGTGCCACGCCTCGGGGCAGGCGCTCCCGCCCGGGCGGGCCCAGCCCGGGTGGTTCCATCCGAAGCGGCCGGCGTTGGCCTCGAGGAAGCGGTCCCCCGCCGAGCCCGCCGCCACCCCGCCGCCCGCGTAGCTGAAGTCGGCGGCCTTTCCCCACCCGTGCATCGAGGTGCCCTTGGGCTTGCCGGCCGGGGTGCCCGTGACCGGGGCGGCGCAGGCGCTGTTGCCGGCCTGGGTCCACGACTGCTTGACCGCCACCTGGTCGGAGAGGGGCCGGTAGCACTCCTGGAAGCCCAGCGGCACGCCGTGCTCCCGGGCCGTCGCCAGCAGGAGGCCCAGGCTGGGGGCGGCACCGGTGTAGGCCTGGCAGTCCGGCGCCACCCAGACCAGGTCGGAGCCGGCCATCTCCCCGTTGGTCTGCCCGGGCACCGGGGTCGGGACGTTGGTGGCCCGGATGGGTGTGACGAAGGGCTTGGCCGGCGGCGGCGCGGCCGCCACCACCACCGGCGCCGCCGTGGTCGAGGGGGTGGCGGGTGCCGTGGCCATCGGCGGGCCGGCGGCCGGGCTCGGGGCCGGCGGGGCCGGTTGGCGGGGGGAGCCGGGGTGCGGTCCGGCGGCGCCGGCCAAGCCGCCGGGGGCCCCCTGACCGCCGCAGGCGGCGGCCACCATGCCGCACGCCGCCAGCACCACCGCCACGGAAGCTCGCCTGGGGGACAACCGGGCCGACCCTACCGACGCCGGGCCGGCCCAACCGGTCATCCCGGGTAGATCCGGACGCCGTAGCGGAAGGCCACGCTCATCCGGGGCCCGGCTCGGGCCACCTTCGGGACGCTGTGGTCGAAGCGGCGCTGGGTCTGCCCGCCCGTCACCAGCAGGTCCCCCGATCCGAGCATCAGGGCCCGGGAGATCCCGCCGCCGTGGGGGCGCAGCAGGAAGCGGCGGGGCTCCCCGAGCGAGAGGAGGGCCACGACCGGCCGGTCGATCTCGACCGGGATCCGGTCGCGGTGCCAGGCCACGCTGTCGGAGCCGTCCCGGTAGAGGTTGATGCCGACGGAGTCGAACGCCACCCCGTAGCGCTGTGACAGGGCGCGGCGGGCCGCCTCGAGCGGGGCCGGGTCCAGCGGCTCGCCGGTTCCGGCCCGCCAGCCCGACGTCAGGCGGGGCTCGTCGACGACCCGGTCGTACATGCGCCGGCGCCGCTGCCCCCACCGGGCGCCCCCGGCGATCTCGGCGAAGAGGCGGTCGGCCCCCGCCATCCACCCGGGCGCATGGTCGAGCCAGGACTCCTCGTCCAGCTCTACCCGCACGAGGGACCCGAAGCCCGGGTCGGGGGCCGGCTCCTCGGCGCCGAACAGCGACGGCTGCCAGATCAGCTGGTCGGCGGTCTCCATCGCTAGTCCCAACGGTTGGCTCCCTACGGTCGTTCCCGACCGGGCCCGGCGGCCGCCCGTCTGACGCCGGCGGGGATCAGCAGGCGCTCCCCACCGGCCGGCGGGACCCGTTGCCGAGCAGCTGGACCAGGACCGGCACCAGCTCCCACGCCGAGGCCTTGTTCAGGTAGGCGTCCCCGCCCGCGGTCAGCACCTGGACCAGCGTGACCAGCTCCGGGAAGTTGGAGAGCACCACGATGCGCGCGTCCGGGAGCAGGCTGCGCAGCCGGGGGAGGGCCTCCCACCCGTCCAGGCCCGCGGGCATCGACAGGTCCAGGACCACGGCGTCGGGGCGGAGGCGCTCGGCCATCTCGAGGGCCTCGGCTCCCTCCTCGGCGTGACCGACCACCTCGAAGTGGCCCTCGATCTCGAACATGACCTCGATGAGGGGGTGGATGTCCTGATCGTCGTCGACGACCAGGACCCGCCAGCGCCCGTGAGGGGAAGGAGTGACCATGGTCCCCTGATTCCCACGGACGGTGACAATCTAAACACAAATAGTGGGAAGTTTTCTCAAGCCAGGTAGCACCGGCTCCGACATTCCATGCAGGTCGCACGGAAGCGCAGCACGGTGGAGGGGAACCCATCGACGAGGCCCGGTTTCGGGAACCAGACCGCAGGACGCTCCGGCGTGCCGGCTTCGACCAGGTGGTCGGCTCCGCGCTCCCGATGCGTGCCGCGAACGGGGCGCCCAGGCTGGACCTGACCGCGGGAGCGGGAGATTGCCTGGTCGAGCTGACCGTGGCGGTTCTCGGCTTCGCGGCCGGCGACCCCGCCTCCACGCTGACCGGCGCCCTGGAGCGCTGGCGGCCCCACGCCCCTTCCGCCGCCGAGGCCCGCGCCGACCTGGCGGCGGTGCGCGCCACCCTCGAGGACCGGCTGACCGGTCCGACCCCGCGCCTCCACGCCCTGATCGACGCCCTGACCACGGCCGAGGCCGCCCGGCGCACCACCGGCGCCGCCGGCGTCGACCCCCTGGACGCCTTCGTCCCGCCCCGGACGCCCCTGCGCCCGAGCCGGTCGACGCGGATCCGGCGCGCCGCCTCCCTGCGCCGCATCACACCCCACCGGCACCGCCCGGTCCGCCGGCCCGGGCGCGCTACCGGGGGGCCGCGGACGGCGGCGGGCCGCCCGCCCCGGCACCGGCGCCCCAAGCGGGTCCTGCCTCTCGGGCCGGTGGTGGCGGCGGTGCTGGTGGTGCTGACCGGGGCGTTCGCCGCCCACCCCGGGCTGCCCGAGGCCCTCCTGCCCAACTTCTCCGGGCCGCACGCCCCGCGGCCCGCTCCTTCCGGTTCGGCTCGTTCCGCGTCCGCTCCGTCCGCCTCCTCCCCGGTGGCGCCGGCTCCCTCCTCCCAGGTCGCGGGTGCCCCCCGCCCCGGCGCCCCCGCCCGCGCCGGGACGGGGCGCCCGCAAGCCTCGCCCGATGCCGTGGTGATGGCGGCGGCGGTGGTGCCCTCGACGCCGTCACCTTCGCCGGCAGGCCCGTCGGCTTCCTCGTTGCTCCCGGTCCCGACCACCACGCCGGCCCCGCCCGTCGCCGCCCCGGCGCTCTCCCCCAAGGCCGCCAAGCACGCCGCCAAGAGCGCGGTCCGTAATCTCGGGACCGACGCCAAGGGGGCCAAGCACGGTGCGACAGCTGCTGTCGGGAATACGAGTGGTGGAGCTGTCGCGGGAGCCGGCGGGCAGCTACACGGGAAAGCTGTTCGCCGACCTGGGGGCGGAAGTGGTCAAGGTGGAGGCACCCACGGGGGATCCGCTTAGGGAGCGGACGGGGGCGTTCCTCCACCTCAACACCAACAAGCGCAGCGTGGTGGCCGACCCCGCCGGCGCACCGGGGCGGGACAAGCTGTCCCGTCTTCTCGACCGGGCCGACGTCGTGGTGGAGACGGTCGGCGGAGGTGAGCTCGCCGACTTCGCCATGAGCGCCGACGACGTCCGGGCCCGGCGGCCCGGTCTGGTCGTCACCACGATCAGCGGCTTCGGCGCC
>DASUHN010000342.1 GCA_036273495.1 Acidimicrobiales bacterium
ACGTCCTCTCCGACGAGCTGCCCTTCGTGACCGGGTCGATCGGGCTGCTGGGCACGCGTCCCAGCTACGAGATGATGCAGGACTGCGACACCCTGCTCACCGTCGGCTCGAACTTCCCCTACACCCAGTTCATGCCGCCGTTCGAGCAGGCCCGCGCCATCCAGATCGACGTCGACGGCCGGTTCATCGGCATGCGGTACCCGTACGAGCTGAACATCGTGGCCGACGCCCGCGAGGCCCTGCGCGCCCTGATCCCGCTAGTGAACCGCAAGGAGGACCGGAGCTGGCGCGAGTCCGTCGAGGGCAACGTCGCCCACTGGTGGAACACCGTCCAGCGGCGGGCCATGACCGACTCGGAGCGCCCCGGCACGGTGAACCCCATGCGGATGGTGTGGGAGCTCTCCGCCCTCGTGCCCGACGACGCCATCGTGGCCGCCGACTCGGGCTCGGCCGCCAACTGGTACGCCCGGCACCTGAAGATGCGCGGACGAATGCGGGGCTCGCTGTCGGGCACCCTCGCCACCATGGGGCCGGGGGTTCCCTATGTGATCGGAGCCAAGTTTGCCCATCCGGACCGGCCGGTCGTGGCGCTGGTCGGGGACGGGGCCATGCAGATGAACGGGATGGCCGAGCTGATCACCGTCCACCGGTACTGGAAGGAGTGGTCCGATCCCCGCTTCGTCGTGGCGGTGATCCACAACGACGACCTCAACCAGGTGACGTGGGAGATGCGCGCCATGGAGGGGGCGCCGAAGTTCGCGGAGTCCCAGACCCTGCCGGACGTCTCCTACGCGTCGTTCGCGGCCAGC
Organism: Acidimicrobiales bacterium; assembly: GCA_036273495.1. Classification (NCBI taxonomy): domain Bacteria; kingdom Bacillati; phylum Actinomycetota; class Acidimicrobiia; order Acidimicrobiales; species Acidimicrobiales bacterium. The sequence goes on from DASUHN010000342.1 coordinate 810, forward strand.
CTCGGGTTCGAGGCCATCGAGGTCCGTGACGCCGACCAGCTGGCTCCGGCCTGGCGCCGGGCCTTCGCCGCCGGGCGCCCCGCCCTCCTCGACGTGCACTGCGACCCCGACGTGCCCCCGATACCGCCCCACGCCACCTTCGAGCAGATGAAGGAGGCGGCGCGGGCGCTGCTGTCCGGGGACGAGGACGCCCGCGGCGTGCTGCGCACCGGGATCAAGCAGAAGCTGCAGGAGTTCCTGCCCGGTCAGAAGGGCTGAGGCGTGCGCAGGACCCTCCGGGCGGGCAGCCTGGTTGCCTCGGCCGTCACCGACATCCGGACCGGCCGCTTCGAGCGCTCGCTTGCCGGCCTGGCGGCCGTCGGGGCCCTGATCACGACCGGGGAGATCTTCCTCAATCACGACAGCGCCAGCTTCGGCAACAAGATGATGTGGTGGCCGGTCGTCGTGGTCCCGACGGTGGCGCCGGCCGGGATCGCCGCCGTCTTCAGCCGGCGGGCGGCCCACACGGTGCTCCCGCTCGCCTCGGCGGCGGTGGTGGCCAACGGTCTCCAGGGGACCTACCTGCACTGGCGGGGCATCCTCCAGAAGCCCGGGGGCCGGCGCAATCTCGCCTACAACCTGGAGATGGGGCCGCCGGCCTTCGCCCCCCTCCTGGCCAGCATGGTCGGCGGCATGGGCCTGCTGGCCGCCCTCCTCCGCCGGGAGGGGGACTGATGCCGATCCGGGCCCGCCGGGGGACGACCCCGGGGGAGAAGGGGCGGTTCCCCGACTTCGACGTGCTCGACGAGGTCCCCCGCTGGGACGAGGTGACCGCCGGGGTGGTGCTGGCCCGGCTCGACCCGTTCCCCGACCACAGCTTCTTCAGCCCCCCCGAGTTCGCCACCCTGAAGGCGCTGCTCGACGTGCTGCTCGGCCAGCGCGACGAACCCCGGGTGCCGGTGGCCCGGATGGTCGACCAGCGGCTGGCTCTCGGGGAGACCGACGGCTGGTTCTACGAGGACATGCCGCCCGACGGAGAGGCGTGGCGCCAGACCGTCGGCTTCATCGACCTCGACGCCCGCACCCGGTTCGGCCGGGAGCTCGCGGCGCTGGAGTGGCACCAGCAGGCGGAGCTGGTCCAGGCGGTGCAGGACGCCGAGGACTACCACGGCCTGAAGGGCGGCCACGTCTGGTCGCTGTGGACGCGCTACGCGTGCGCGGCGTTCTACTCCCATCCGTGGGCCTGGAACGAGATCGGCTTCGGGGGCCCCGCCTACCCGCGCGGCTACAAGGCCATCGGCGTCGACAAGCGGGAGCGGTGGGAGCGCCCTGAGGTCGACGCCCGGGATCCGGTGCCCTGGGCGGAGCGGGTGGAGCAGGCCCGGCGCGCCCACGAGTTCGGTCTCTCCGACGACAGGTGAGGGTCAGCTACTCCTCCCTGCGACGGCGCAACGAGTCGGCGTGGCTCGTGCCGAACGGCGGTACGGGCATCGACGACCGGCTGCGCACCGGGATGGCCCGGTTCGACGACGACGACGAGCTCGACTGCGTGGTCGTGGGATGCGGCGCCGGCGGCGCCACCCTTCTCCAGCGCCTGGCCCGGGCCGGATGGCGGGTGGCGGCTCTCGACGCCGGGCCGTTCTGGGACCCCGACACCGACTGGGTCAGCGACG
>DASUHN010000343.1 GCA_036273495.1 Acidimicrobiales bacterium
GGTGGACACGATCGTCCAGCGCCACGGGCGCCTGGACGTGGCCGTGAACAACGCCGGCGGCTCGCCCCCCGCCGACTCCGCCACCGCATCCCCCCGCTTCTCGGAGTCGATCATCCGCCTCAACCTGCTGGCCGCCATGTACGTCTCCCAGGCCGCCTACCGGGTCATGCACGAGCAGGACGGGGGCGGCGCCATCATCAACATCTGCAGCGTCAGCGGGATGCGCCCCACCCCGCAGACGGCGGCGTACGGGGCGGCCAAGGCCGGTCTGCTCAACCTCACCCAGACCCTGGCGATGGAGTGGGCGCCGCAGGTGCGGGTCAACGCCGTCACCGCCGGCCTGGTCAAGACCGAGCAGTCCCACCTCTTCTACGGGGACGAGGAGGGGATAGCCCGGGTCGACGCCACCGTGCCGATGGGCCGGATGGCCGACCCCCGCGACGTCGGCGAGGCGTGCGTGTTCCTGGCCTCCCCGGCGGCGGCGTACATCAGCGGGACCAACCTGCTGGTGCACGGCGGAGGAGAGCGTCCGCCCTACATGGGGGCGGCCGCCGGGTCGTAGCGCCACGGTCAAGTCGGGCTCAGGCGGGCGTCGGCGATCCGCAGCAGCTGCTCCCCCTCGTTCCCCAGCAGCTCGCGGTCGACGAGCGCCCGGCGGGTGTGGAGATGGGCCCCGTGCTCCCACGTCTGGCCGATCCCGCCGAAGACCTGCATCACGGTCTCGGTGACAGGGCGCGCCATCTCGGACGCCGCCGCTTTGGCGGTGCGGGCGGCCAGCAGGGCCTCGGCCGGGTCCAGGGCGTCCACCGCCCACGCCGCGTACCGGGTCGTGGCGCCGGCCGCCTCGACCTGGACCAGGGCGTCGGCGCACAGGTGCTGGATGGCCTGGAAGGAGCCGATCTTGACCCCGTACTGCACCCGCTCCTTGGAGTACTCGACGGCCCGGGCCAGCGCCGAGGACATCACCCCGACGAGGTCGGCCGCCGCCACCACCAGCGCCAGCGCCAGCCACGCCTGATGGGAGGGCCCGGTCAGCTCCACGCCGGCGTCCTCCGCCGCCACGGCACCGCCGTCCCCCCGGACCAGGGCCCGGGTGAGGTCGGCCGAGGTGGCGGCGCCGAAGCCGTGATCCAGCCCGACCCGGGCCAGGGTGGGGGGGTCGGCGGTCCCGGTCAGCGCCAGCGCCCACGCGGCGTCGTCCACGTCGAAGGCCACCGCCGAGGAGTCGTCGGCGCGTGCCAGGCGGGACAGGTCGGCGGTGAGCAGCAGGCCGTAGCGGGCGGTGCCGGCGGCGATCTCGTCGATCCAGGCCGCCGGCGCCCCCGCCCGGGCCAGGGCCTCGAGGGCCACCACCGTCCCGACGTAGGGCAGGGGGGCCAGGGCGGCGCCCAGGGCCTCGGCCACCAGCGCCACCTCGACGGCCGACGCCTGGGGGGCGCCGTCCGGGCCCCGCACCCGCAGGCCCAGCAGGCCGGCGTCGGCCAGGGCCGCCCACCCCTTGGCCCGCTCGACGGTCGCCAGGTCCCCGGGGTGGCCCACGGCCACCGACGCCGCGACCTGCCGGGCCAGGTCCCGGAGCATCTCCTGCTCCTCGTTCAGAAGCGCCAGCACCGGGTCACCCCTTCTCCGCCACCGCCCGGTTGCGGTCGGCCTTGAGGTCGACGTCGACGCCCGACCGGGCCAGCATCTCCTTGAGGCGCAGCCGGTCGGCCTTTCCCGACGCCAGCTGGGGCAGCTCCGCCTCGCTGAGCACCAGCACCCGCCGGGGCACCTTGTACGAGGACAGCTCCCTGTCGGCGCGCCGCAGGAGCTCGCCGGGGTCGACGTCCGACCCCGGCGTGGGCACCACCGCCGCCGCCACGATCTCCCCCCGATCCGCGTCGGGCAGCCCGAGGACCACCGCCAGGCCGACCTCGGGGAAGCTCTCGAGGGTCAGCTCCACCTCGCGCGGCGCCACGTTGGAGCCGGCGGTCTTGATCATCTCCGACAGCCGGCCCGAGAAGTACAGGTAGCCGTCCTCGATCCAGCCCCGGTCACCCGTCTGGTACCAGCCGTCCTCGTCGAACGCCTCGTGGCGCTCCTTCTTGTAGAGCCCGGCCATCAGGCTGTAGCCGCGGATGCACACCTGGCCCTCCTGGCCCTCGGGCAACGGGGCGCCGCTGGCGGGGTCGGCGATGCGGTGCTCCACGTGGGGCACGAGCAGACCGAACGAGCCCCGCATCTCCTCGGGCAGCACCCGGTCCGCCTCCGGTCCCCCCGCCGAGTGGGGCCCCACCGTCTCGGTCATCCCCAGCGAGTTGTGGCGCAGCTCGGGGTCCGCGACCGGCGGACCGGCCAGGGCCGGGATGCCGCTGGTGTCGCGCCCGGTGGTGGCGATGTACTGGTTGAGGCGCTGTCGCAGCTGCGCCCACATGCCGATGTGGTTGGCCTGCTCCGCCTCCATGAGGTCCAGCGCGGCGTCCGGGGAGAAGCGCTCCTCGCAGCACAGGATCGTGCTGCCGCCCGCCAGCGCCATGTTGAGGGCCAGGCCGCAGCCCCCGATCCAGAAGAAGGGCATTCCGCAGAAGCTGCGGGTGTCGCGGTCGAAGCCGATGAACCGGCCCAGGTTCACGCCGTGGCGGAGGAAGTTGCCGTGGGTGTGGGTGACCGCCTTCGGGGTGGCGGTCGTGCCCGACGTGAACACGGTGATCATCCAGTCGGCCGGGGTGACCTCGGCCTCGACCGCTTCGAGCAGCTCCGCCGTCACGGCCGGCTCCCCGGGGGCGGAGAAGTCGAGCGACAGCGGACGGGCCCAGGGGCGGTCGGTCGGTCCGGTCACCCACACCGACCGCAGATAGGGCAGGTCGGGGAGGAACAGGGGTGCGGTGCCCGCCCCGGCCAGGCCGGGGACCGCCTCCTCGACGAAGGCGGTGTGGTCGGCCCCGTTGAGCGTGGGCGGGATCAGCAGCCGCTCCACGTCGCCGAGGCGCAGGGCCCGGCGCAGCTCGGCGGGCTTGTAGGCGGTGGAGAACGGCATGTAGACGGCGCCGATGCGGGCGATGGCCGCGAAGGCGACCAGCCACTCCGGGCCGTACCCGTACATGGCGCCGACCCGTGTCCCCTTGCCCGCGCCGGTGGCCAGCAGGCGGCCCGCCACCACCCGCGAGGCCCGGTCCAGGGCGGAGAAGGTCATCCTCCGCTCCGGGGTCACGATGAAGTCGGACTCACCGAACAGGGCGGCCGCCCGCCGCACCACGACCGGCATGGTCGGCACGTGGTCGAGCTCGGGGATCTGCATCAGCGTTCCCCCCCGTCTGGTTGTCTGCGGGGGACCGTGCCGAGGAGGGGACGATGAGCGCAGAGGGCGGGGAGTTCCGGGAGCGGGTGGTCGTGGTCACGGGCGCCGCCCACGGCATCGGGCAGGCCACCGCCCACCGTTACGCCGAGGAGGGCGCCCGGCTGGTGCTGGCCGACCTCGACGTCGCGGGGGCGCAGCTCGTCGCCGAGGAGTGCGGCGGGCGGGGCGCCCAGGCGCTGGCGGTGGGGTTCGACCAGCGCTCCAGCGCCAGCGTGGCGGAGATGGTGGCGGCGGCCCACGACCGGTTCGGGCCGGTGGACGTGCTGGCCAACGTGGCCGGGATCTACCCCGGCGCCGCCATCACCGCCACGACCGACGAGATGTGGGACGACGTCGTGCGCAACAACCTCACCGGCGTCTTCTACTGCTGCCGGGCGGTCCTCCCGGACATGCGCGAGCGGGGCGGCGCCATCGTCAGCGTGGCGTCGGGAGCGGCCGTGCGCCCCATCGAGGGGATGGCCGCCTACGCCGCGAGCAAGGGGGGCCTGGCCGCCTTCAGCCGGGTCCTGGCCCTCGAGGCCGCCCCCCTCGTGCGCGTCAACGTGGTGGCGCCCGGTCCCACCGCCACCGACGGGGTGCGCGCCGCCTTCAGCGCCGGCCCGGCCGGCGCCGACCGCGCCGCCACCGGTGCAGGCGACGGGGGCACCGAGCGGTCCGGGCTGGACGCGTCGCTGCTCCTGGAGCGCTGGGGCCGGCCGGCCGAGATCGCCGACGTGATCGTGTTCCTCACGTCGGACCGGGCGTCGTTCGTCACCGGGCAGATGATCCACGTGAACGGCGGCCGCTCGATGATGTAGGGGCACGCCGCGACCTAACCGGCGCGCAGGTCGACGTTGGGAGCGGCCTGCTCGACCAGGCCCCGCACCACCTCGGTGAGCTCCCCCGGCTCCCAGCGGGCTTGCTTGTCCACGGTGGGGCCCTCGTGCCATCCCTCGAGCACGCTGATCCGCCCGCCGTGCACGTTGAAGACCCGGCCGGTGACGCCGGCGGAGTGGACGCTCGCCAGCCACGCCGCCAGGGGCGCCACGTTCTCGGGGGCGTAGGCGTCGAAGGCACCGTCCGGCGCCGCCATCCGCTCCTGGCCCCGCGGGGTGATCATCCTGGTGCGGGCGCTGGGGGACAGGGCGTTGACCGTGACGCCGTAGCGGCCGAGCTCCATGGAGGCGATGATCGTGAAGGCGGCGATGCCGGCCTTGGCCGCCCCGTAGTTCGACTGGCCCACGTTGCCGAACAGCCCCGACACCGACGAGGTGTTGATCACCCGGGCGTCGTTCTCGTGGCCGGACTTCGACCGCTCCCGCCACATGCGCGCCGCGGCCCGGGTCGTGAGGAAGGTGCTGCGGAGATGGACGCCGAGCACGGCGTCCCAGTCCTCGTCGGTGAGGTTGACGATCATCTTGTCGCGGAGGATCCCGGCGTTGTTGAGGACGGCGTGCAGGTCCCCGAACGTGTCCACGGCGCTCTGCACCAGCGAGTCGGCGCCGGCCGGAGTGGAGACGTCCTCGACGTGGGCCACGGCCCGGCCGCCGGCAGCGGTGATCTCGTCGACGACCTGCTGGGCGGCGGACACCGACGCGCCCCGGCCGTCGACCTCGGCGCCCAGATCGTTGACCACGACCAGCGCCCCCTGGCGGGCCAGCTCGAGAGCGTGGCCCCGGCCGATACCCCGCCCGGCGCCGGTGACCACGGCCACGCGTCCCTCGCAGATCCCCTCCACCGGTTTCAACATAGCGATAACCTGACGACCCTGTCTCGCAGGAGGGGGAGCGCGTGGACTACCGGGACACGCCGGAGGAGGCCGAGTTCCGCGCCAGCCTGCGGGCGTGGCTGGCCGACAACGTGCCGGGGGGCTGGCGGGACATAACCGACCATACCCAGCACGACCGCATGTACCGGTCATGGCACCGCAAGCTGTACGCCGCCGGGTACATGGGCATGTCCTGGCCCCGCGAGTACGGCGGCCAGGACCGCAGCCCGGTGTTCGAGGCCATCCTCAACGACGAGGCCGGCAACGCCGACGCCCCGCCGATCCCGAGCGTCGGGTACATGGGCCGGGCCATCTTCACCTACGGCGACGAGGACCAGAAACAGCGCTTCCTCCCGCCCCTCCTCAACGGGGAGGTGCGGTGGTGCCAGGGCTTCTCCGAGCCCGGCGCCGGGTCCGACCTGGCCTCGCTGCGGACGCGCGCCGAGCGGGTCGACGGCCACTACGTCGTCAACGGGCAGAAGATGTGGAGC
>DASUHN010000344.1 GCA_036273495.1 Acidimicrobiales bacterium
GTGGCGCGGATGAGCGACCCGGCGCTGATCGAGGCCATCCAGGAGGCGGTCACGATCCCGGTGATGGCCAAGGCGCGGATCGGCCACTTTGCCGAGGCCCAGGTGCTCGAGGCCCTGCGCGTCGACTACATCGACGAGAGCGAGGTGCTCACGCCGGCGGACGAGGCCCACCACATCGACAAGTGGGCGTTCACGGTCCCGTTCGTCTGCGGCGCCACCAACCTGGGGGAGGCCCTGCGGCGGATCTCCGAGGGGGCGGCCCTGATCCGCTCCAAGGGGGAGGCGGGGACCGGCAACATCGTCGAGGCGGTCCGCCACCTGCGCTCGATCCTCGGGGACGTCCGCAAGATCACCCAGGCCGACTCCGCCGAGCGCTACGCCTGGGCCAAGCAGCTCCAGGCCCCGGTGGCGCTGGTCGAGGAGGTGGCCGAGACCGGCCGCCTGCCGGTTCCGCTGTTCTGCGCCGGCGGGATCGCCACCCCGGCCGACTCCGCCCTGGTGATGCAGCTCGGGGCCGAGGCGGTGTTCGTGGGCTCGGGCATCTTCAAGTCCGAGGACCCGGCCCGCCGGGCCCGGGCCATCGTCGAGGCCACCACCCACTACCGGGACGCCGGCATCGTGGCCAAGGTGAGCCGGGGCCTCGGCGCCCCGATGGTCGGCCAGGAGGAGAGCGAGCTGACGGTCAAGCTGGCCGAGCGCGGGTGGTAGGACGGCCGGCGTGGGGCCGGGGCCCCACGCTCGGAGGAGCCGGGGTGCAGGGGACCCGGCGGGGCGCCGAAGGCGCCGTATAGCGGTGCCGCCAGGTGAAGGTCGGCGTCCTGGCCCTGCAGGGGGACGTCAGGGAGCACGTCTCGGCGCTGGCTGAGATCGGGGCCGAGCCGGTCGAGGTCCGCACACCGGAGGCGCTGGCCGGCGTGGACGCCCTGGTGCTTCCCGGGGGGGAGTCGACCACCCTGTCCATGCTCCTGGAGTCGTCGGGGCTGGCCACCGCCGTCGGGGAGCGGCTCGCCGACGGGATGCCGGCGCTCGGCACGTGCGCGGGGATGATCCTGCTGGCCCGCGAGGTGCGCGGGGGCCGTTCGGACCAGCGCTCGTTCGGGGTCGTGGACATCTCGGTCCGCCGCAACGGCTTCGGGCGTCAGGTCGAGTCCTTCGAGTGCGAGCTCGACGTCCCGGCCCTGGGCCCCCCGGCCCTGCCGGCCGTGTTCATCCGGGCCCCGCTCGTCGAGGAGGTGGGGCCGGATGTCGAGGTGCTGGCGTCGCTGCGCCGGTCCGACGGCTCCACCACTCCCGTGCTGTGCCGGCAGGGCCATCACGTCGTCGCGGCCTTCCATCCCGAGCTGTCGGGGGACGGTCGCATCCACGAGCTGTTCGTCGCGTCGGTGCGGCGCTGAGGCAGGAGAGTCGCGGATGTCGGGTCACTCGAAGTGGGCCACGATCAAGCACAAGAAGGGCGCGCAGGACAAGGCGCGGGGGAAGCTGTTCGCCAAGCTGATCCGCCAGGTCGAGGTGGCGGCGCGCGAGGGCGGGGGGGACATCACGAGCAACGCCACCCTGCGCACCATGTTCAACAAGGCGCGCGACGCGTCGGTGCCCACCGACACCATCGAGCGGGCCATCAAGCGCGGCACCGGTGAGCTCGAGGGGGTGCGCTACGAGCCGGTGAGCTACGAGGGCTACGCCCCGGCCGGCGTGGCGATGATCGTCGAATGCCTGACCGACAACCGGAACCGGACCGGCGCCGAGGTCCGCAGCCTGTTCACGCGCAACGGCGGGTCGATGGCCGAGCCCGGCGCCGTGTCGTGGCAGTTCGAGCGCAAGGGGGTGGTGATCCTGCCCCGCTACCGGCCCGACAAGTCGGAGATCACCGAGGACGAGCTCATGCTCGTGGCCCTCGACGCCGGCGCCGAGGACCTGACCGACCAGGGGGACACCTGGCAGATCACGAGCCCCCCTACCGAGCTCGGCCAAGTGCGCACCGCCCTCGAGGAGGCGGAGATCCCGTTCGACTCCGCCGACCTCACCATGCTCCCGACCACAGCCATCCCGCTGGACAACGAGGGAGACGCCCGCAAGGTCCTCCGGCTCATGGACGCCCTCGAGGAGCTCGACGACGTCCAGAACGTGTTCGCCAACTTCGACATCCCGGACTCCGTCCTCGACACGATCGAGGCGTAGGGATCCCCCCGGCGGAGGGACCGGGACGGTAAATTCGAACGGGTGTTCGTGCTCGGCATCGACCCCGGGGTGTCCCGCTGCGGCTACGGCTGCGTGGAGCGCAGCGGGGGC
>DASUHN010000345.1 GCA_036273495.1 Acidimicrobiales bacterium
AGCGGTGGTGCTGGTGGTCGGTGGCCGGGACGTGCTGGCCCACCGCATGACCGTGGGCAGCCTGCTGGTGTTCGTCGCCTACGCCCGGACGCTCCAGGCCCAGGCCGAGTCCCTGCTCACGGTCTACCGCGCCCTGCGCGCCGGCGAGGCCGGCCTCGACCGGGTTCAGGCCGTCCTCGGGACCAAGGAGGAGGTCCCCGAGCCGGCCCACCCGGTGCGCTTCCCGGCCCAGGAGGGACCGTCCCGCCTGGAGTTCGACCGGGTCACCTTCGGCTACAACCCCGGGACCCCGGTGCTCGAGGACATCACCCTCGAGATCGAGCCGGGCCACACGGTGGCCCTGGTGGGCCGGAGCGGGGCGGGCAAGTCGACCCTCGTGTCCCTGATCCCCCGGTTCTTCGACCCCTGGTCGGGGCGGGTCCTCATCGACGGCACCGACATCAGAGACGTGCGGGTCCACGACGTCCGCCAGAAGGTCTCCGTCGTGCGCCAGGACCCCCTCCTGCTACCGGTCTCCATGGCCGACAACATCGCCTACGGCCGCCCCGGCGCCACCCGGGACGAGATCGAGCAGGCCGCCCGTGACGCCCTCGCCTCCGACTTCATCGAGGCGCTCCCCGACGGCTACGACACCGTGATCGGCGAGCGCGGCGCCACCTTGTCGGGGGGCCAGCGCCAACGCCTGGCCATAGCCCGGGCCCTCCTCAAGGACGCCCCCATCCTGATCCTCGACGAGCCGACCGCCGCCCTGGACGCCGAGTCCGAGGCCGTCCTCGTGGCGGCCGTCGACCGCCTGACCCTGCACCGCACCGTTCTGGTCATAGCCCACCGACTGTCCACCATCCGGCGGGCCGACCGCATCGTGGTCCTAGACGAGGGCCGCATCGTCGAGGACGGAAGCCACACCAAGCTCATGCGGGCGGGAGGGCCCTACGCCCACATGTACAACACGCAGTTCGGCCCCATCACGACCTCTCGTCCGAAGGACAACCGATGAACACCACTGTCGAGACCGACCGCCTGACCTACCGGCCCCTCCGGGAGGACGAGCTGGGCGTCGTCGTCCACCTGTACGACCTGGCCGGTTGGGGCCCGGTGACCGAGCAGTGGGTCCGCTCCTGGCTGGTCCACGGCCCCCTCGGCCCGGCGCTGGTGATGGGCATCGTCGACGACCGGGGAGAGGTTCTCGGCATGACGACCTACGGAGCGGTGAGGGTCCAGACCTTCGACGAGGAGGTGCTCGCCTGTCGGGGTCGGGCCGCCGTGCTGGTGCCGGAGCTGCGGAGGAGCGGCCGCCGGGTCTCGGCCGTGGACGAGCACGACCCCCTGTACCAGCTGAGCCTGGCCGCCCGGGCCCATCTGAGGGACAGGGGCTGGACCCTTCTGTACGGGATACCGCATCCGACCATGCAGAAGCGTTCGGACATCTCGGTTGCACCGCCTCTGGGCCGGAGGGACCGCTGTGCGATCCCCGGGGTCCGTTTCGAGATCGCCGGTGTCGAGCCCGGTCCGATGCCCCTGGACGTCACCATCGGGGAGCGACCCGGGGAGGAGTACGACCGGCTGTGGATCCGGGCGCGGGTGGGCCTCGGGATCGAGTGTGCCGTGCTCCGCGACGCGCGGGGCCTGGCCGCGACGCGGGGCAACGTGTTCATCGAGTGCCGCCTGCCCGGCTCGGACGAGCTGGTGGGCTACTGGGTGGTCGACGTCACGAGCAGCGGCAAGGGACGCCTCATGGATTACCTGGCCGCCGATGAGGATGCCCTTCTGCCCGTGGCCCTCACCGCGTCGAACTGGCTCCGCCGTCACCAGATCCCGACCGACGAGGGCCCGGTCACCTGCAGGTACGTCTCGTGCCTGGCCCACGAGCGCTACTCCGACGCTCTCCGCGGGGCGGGGGCAACCGACATCGACTGGCCGTTCGCCTTCTCGGTGAGTTGCATCGATGAGAACGGTCCCGACCGCCCCGAGCACGACCCGCGCCGCTGGTACGTGACAACCGGCGACTGACCGGGCGGACGCGGCAGCGAACAGGGTGGGACAGCGTCGGTGACCGAATGGACGCGACTCGAGCGCGCCGTCTCCGAGGCCCTCTCGGGGCACGGCGGGGCGCGGCTGGTGGCCGTGGACCAGGTCGTCCGACGCAGTACCCACCCCACTCTGGTTGCGGTCGTCCGAACCGGCGCCGGGACCGAGCTGAGCCTGTTCGTCAAGCACGGGCGGAGCACACCGGGACAGCGCCTCCCGAACGCGCCACGGGGCGGCCTGGTGCGGGAGGCGGCCGTGTACCGCGAGATCCTCGCCTCCGTCGACTCGAGCGCCCCCCGGTTCCATGGGACATACACCGACGAGACGGGGGAGACCTGGCTGTTCGTCGAGCACGTCGAAGCGGCCTGTCGGGTGGCCGAGTCGGCCGACGAGACGGCTCCGGCCCGGACCATGCGCTGGCTCGGTCGGTTCCACGCCCGGGCCGAACCACTGCTCGGCCGGGCGCGACTTCTCGGGTTGCCGCGTCAGGGTGCGGCGTCGGGACTGGAATGGGCCGAGCGCGCCGTCGACTTCTCCCGCGAGCTCCACGGCGACTATCCCTGGCTCGACGGGCTGCGCTCCGAGGTCGTGGACCTGCTGATGCCGCTCCGGGACCTCCCGGAGACGGTCATCCACTTCGAGTTCGTGCCGGACAACGTGCTGCACGCCGGCCACCGGGTCGTCCCCGTCGACTGGGAGTCGGCCGCCATCGGCCCCGGGGTGCTCGATCTCGCCTTCTTCACCGACGACTGGGCCGGTGCCGCCCTGGAGGACGACTACATCGCCGCCCGGTGGGCGGGCGGACCGGCTCCCGCCGGCTTCCCGGACGCCTTGGCCGCCGCCCGGCTCTTCATGAACCTCCGCTGGCTCGGGGACGACCCCGAGATGACCGTCCACCCCGGCGCCCGATGGCGGTTCGGCGCGCTCGAGGCCGCCTGGGCCGCATGCCGGCGGGTCCACTCCCGATGAGCCCCGAACGGCTCCGGATCGTCCTCCTCGGCTACCTCGTCCGGGGGCCCCTCGGGGGGCTGGCCTGGCACCACCTCCAGTACCTGATCGGGCTGAGCGATCTCGGCCACGACGCCTACTTCCTGGAGGACAGCGAGGACTTCGCGTCCTGCTACCTGCCGGACTCCAACGAGATGTCGTCCGACCCCACCTTCGGCCTGGGCTGGACCGGGCGCATCATGGACCGGCTCGACCTCGGAGCCAGGTGGGCGTACTTCGACGCCCACTCGTCGTCGTGGCACGGCCCCTGTGCACAGTCGGCGCTCGAGGTCTGCCGGTCGGCCGACATCGTCCTCGACCTCTCCGCCGTCACCCCCATCCGGCCCTGGCTCCTCGATGCTCCGGTCCGGGCCCTGGTCGACACCGATCCGGCCATCACCCAGGTCGCCAACCTGACCGACGAGTGGGCGCGGGATCGGGCGGCCACCCACACCCACTTCTTCACCTTCGGCTCATCCGTGGGCACCGAGGGTTACTCGGTCCCCGGCGACGGGTTCCCCTGGCAGCCCACCCGTCAGCCGGTGACCCTCGAGAAGTGGCCGGTCCATCCCGGACCGGTCGACGGCCGCCTCACCACGATCATGCAGTGGGAGGCCCACGATCCGGTCGAGCACGACGGCCGCCGGTTCGGTCCCAAGCGGGACTCGTTCATGTCGGGCTATCTGGACCTGCCCCGGCGGGTGGGCCGCCTCCTCGAGCTGGCCGTGGGATCGCGCTCGGCGCCCCGCGACCTCCTCCGGGACAACGGCTGGGTGGTCGTCGACCCGCGGGGTCCGTCCCGGGACCCGTTGGCGTACCAGGACTACATCCGGTCGTCGGCGGGTGAATGGAGCGTCGCCTCCGAGGCCTACGTCGCGACCCGGAGCGGCTGGTTCAGCGAGCGGAGCACGGCCTTCCTGGCCAGCGCCCGGCCGGTCGTCGTGCAGGACACGGGCTTCTCGAGCTGGCTCCCCACCGGTCTGGGGATCATCCCGTTCAGTTCACCCGACGAGGCCGCAGCCGGGATCCTCGACCTGTACGGCCGGTACCGTGAGCACAGCTGCGCGGCGCGGCGGATAGTGGAGGAGCACTTCGACGCCGGTACGGTGCTGACAGACCTGGTGACCAGGATGGCGCGGACACCA
>DASUHN010000346.1 GCA_036273495.1 Acidimicrobiales bacterium
CTCGACGGCATCGTGGCCAAGGGCGGCATGGCCGAGGTGTGGGAGGCCCACGACTCGCTGCTCGACCGTCCGGTGGCGGTGAAGGTGCCCCTGGTCCACCTGCGGATGCAGCCCGACTTCATGGCGCGCTTCCGCCGGGAGGCGGTGGCGGCGGCGCGCCTCAACCACCCCAACGTGGTGGCGGTCTACGACACCGGGGCCGACGCCGATCTCGGCGGCTACATCGTGATGGAGCTGGTCCCGGGCCCGAGCCTGCGCCAGCTCATCAAGTCCGACGGCGCCCTTCCCGTCGAGCAGGCGGTGGAGGTGGCGGGCCAGGTGGCCACGGCCCTGGAGTTCGCCCACAGCCGCGGGGTGGTGCACCGCGACGTCAAACCGGCCAACGTGCTGCTCTCGGCCGACGGGGTGAAGGTGGCGGACTTCGGCATCGCCAAGGCGGTGCTCGACGCCGACGACCTGACCCAGACCAACCTGATGCTCGGCACCGCCCGGTACCTGGCCCCGGAGCAGGTGGAGGGCCGGCCCCTCGACGCCCGGTCCGACGTCTACGCCCTGGGCGTGGTGCTCTACGAGATGCTGTGCGGGCGGGCCCCGTTCGACGCCGACTCCGACCTGGCCCTGGCCGTGAAGCACCTCACCGCCGAGCCGGGCCCGCCGTCGGAGGTCAATCCCGCCGTCCCGCCCTGGCTGGACGCCGTGGTCATGACCGCCCTGGCCAAGGACCCCGACCGGCGCTTCCAGTCGGCGGCCGCCCTGCACCAGGCGCTGGTGGGGGCGGGCAGCGCCGGGGCCCCGTCCCCGCCGCCGGCCCGGTCCCGGGCGGCGTTGGTCCCAGCGGGCGCTCCCGACGATTCCGGCGAGCCCACCCAGGCCGGGCTCTCCACCCTGGTGGCGGACCGCCCCGGGCCCGCCGACCGGGGCCCGGCGCCCGCCCGCCGGCGCGGCCGGCCCCCCGCGCTGGTCATCGGGGCCGGCTTCCTGGCCGTGGCCATCGTCACCGCCGCCCTGGTGGCCCTGGTGGGCCGGGGCTCGGGGACCGGTACCGGGTCGGCGGGCCAGACCGGCACCAGCGCCGCCGACAGCGGCCGGCCCCTCCCGCTGGCCGGGGCCCACTCCTTCAACCCGTTGGGTGGTGGAACCGAGCACGAGGAGGTCGTGGGCAGCCTCGTCGACGGCAACCCCCAGACCTACTGGTACACCGAGCACTACGCCAGCCCCTCGTTCGGGAACCTGAAGAGCGGGGTGGGCGCCTACGTCCAGCTCCGCTCCCCGACCGACGTGTCCCGGATGGTCGTGGAGTCCCCCGACGCCGGCTGGCGCTACCAGGTCTACGAGACGGCCGGCGGCCAGGCCCCCGGGACCCTGGCGGGGTGGGGCAGCCCGGTGGCCGACGGCACCGTGAGCGGGACCACCACCACGGTCAGCCTCCCCGGGCACCCCGCCTTCTACGTCCTGCTGTGGCTGACCTACCTCGGGGACGGCGCCTCCTCGGTGCGGGTGGGAGAGATCAGCCTCTACTCGTAGCCGCCCCCCCGTGGCGCTCCCACCACCCCCCGGTCGGCGCCCCCGCCACCGGCGTCACCACCCGCCCCACCACCACGACCGCCTGCACCTCGGCGCCGCCCGCGGCCAGCGCCGACGCCGCGCTCTGGGCCCGGGCCCCGGTGGTCCAGGTGTCGTCGAGCAGCACCACCCGGGACCCGGCCACGTCGGCGCCCTCCCCCAGGCAGAACCCCCCGTCTCCCGCCTGCCGGTGCCCCACCATGGCCGGCCCCGGGCGCAGGGTCCCCGGCCACAGCTGGGCCGCCACCGGCACCACCGCCGCCAGGGCCATCTCGAGGGGATGGCCTCCGGCCCGGCCCGTGGTGGACGGGACCACGACCAGGCCGTCCCAGCCCGCCGGCGCGACCTCCGGGCCCCGCTCCCACAGGAACCGGGCCAGGAGGGCCCCGACCCGCCGGGCCAGCACAGCCCGGGTGGCCGGGGGCCCGTCCTTGTAGCCCCGGAGGGCCTGGTGGAGCACCCCGCCCGGCCGGTACAGCGACACCGGCGCCACCCGCCGGCACGGCCAGCTGACCTGGCCCGCCGTCAGCCGGCACGGGAAGCACACCGGGTACCCCCGCCGGGTCCAGCCGTGGCACAGGGCGCAGACGTCGTCGTCGGCCTCGGGGGCGGGGACGCAGGCGGCCGCCAGCGGGGCGCTCTCCCCGATCGCCCCCGCCGTCGACAGCCCCGCCGGCGACAGCCCCGCCGTCGACGGGCTCCCTGTGGAGAGCATGGCCACCGATCCCATGGGGGCAGGGTAGGGAGGGGGTGTGACGGCACCTTCGCCCATAGGGGGAGGAAACCGGCCGCCGGTCCGGAGGGCCGCAATCGGCGCAGACTTGCCGCCCGGGCGGCGGGCGGACGAGACTTGACCAGCCGGTCAATTAACTCGCCGAGGGAGCCGCACAGATGCCTAACGCCGTGATCATCGACGCCGTCCGCACCGCCGGGGGCAAGCGCAACGGAAAGCTCCGGGGCTGGCACCCCGTCGACCTGGCGGCCGAGGTGCTCAAGTCTCTCGCCGAGCGCAACAAGCTCGACCCCGGGGTCGTCGACGACGTGATCATGGGCTGCGTCATGCAGGTCGGGGAGCAGGCGGTCAATGTGGGCCGCAACGCCGTGCTGGCCGCCGGTTGGCCCGAGTCGGTCCCCGGGACCAGCGTCGACCGGCAGTGCGGGTCGTCGCAGCAGTCGGTGCACTTCGCCGCCCAGGGCGTCCTGGCCGGCGCCTACGACGTCGTGGTGGCGGCCGGCGTGGAGTGCATGAGCCGGGTCCCGATGGGCTCGTCGGTCGGCAGCAACGTCGGGATGCCGTTCGGGCCCAAGGTGCTCGAGCGCTACGCCTCGGTGGGGGGCCTGGTCCCCCAGGGCATCTCGGCCGAGATGATCGCCGACAAGTGGGCGCTGTCCCGGGAGGACCTCGACCGCTTCGGCGCCCGCTCCCAGGAGCTCGGGGCCAGGGCCACCGAGGAGGGGCGCTTCGAGCGGGAGATCGTCCCGGTCAAGATCAAGGACGACGACGGCCACGAGACCGACGAGCTGCTGACCCGGGACGAGGGCATTCGTCCCGGCACCACGCCCGAGACCCTGGCCAACCTGAAGCCGGCCTTCAAGCCCGACGGCAAGGTGACCGCCGGCAACTCCTCCCAGATCACCGACGGCGCCTCGGCGGTGCTGATCATGAGCGAGGAGCGGGCCAACCAGCTGGGGCTCAAGCCCCGGGCCCGGTTCCACACCTTCGCCCTGGCGGGCGTCGACCCGGTCACCATGCTCACCGGCCCGATCCCGGCCACCGCCAAGGTCCTCGAGCGGGCCAAGATGTCGATCGACGACATCGACCTGTTCGA
The DNA here is from genome assembly GCA_036273495.1 of Acidimicrobiales bacterium. Lineage (NCBI taxonomy): Bacteria > Bacillati > Actinomycetota > Acidimicrobiia > Acidimicrobiales > Acidimicrobiales bacterium. Next base: position 3,393 of record DASUHN010000346.1, read on the forward strand.
GGTCAACGAGGCCTTCGCCTCGGTCGTGCTGGCGTGGGAGAAGGAGCTCCACCCCGACATGAGCAGGGTCAACGTCAACGGCGGCGCCATCGCCCTCGGCCACCCGCTCGGGTGCTCGGGCACCAAGCTGATGGCCACCCTGCTCAACGAGCTCGAGCGCACCGGCGGCCGCTACGGCCTGCAGACGATGTGCGAGGGCGGCGGGATGGCCAACGCCACCATCATCGAGCGGCTCTAGGCGGACCGCCTGGTTATCCACAGGGTGTGGGCAAGTCTGGGGAGAGTCACACCGCTGTAACTACAGAGTGGCCGGCGGGTGAACAGCTGAGGCCCGCCGGTCACCCCGACGTCAGTGGTAGCCGGTGGCGGTGACGAAGCCGCCCACGATGAGCCCCAGGCCCACCAGCAGGTACCAGTTCGAGGCCCCGCCGGGCAGGATGCCCAGGTAGTTGATGATGATCATCAGCACCCCGAGGAGCAGCAGGGACAGGATCAGCACCGGGACCCAGCGGGGGCTCACCCGCTCCTCCCGCGGGATCGGGGCGGTGTAGCGCCCGGACGCCCCCTTGGGGGTCACCCGGCCGCCCTTCGGGGTCGGCCCCCGGCCCGGCCGCCACGTCCCCTGCGCCCCCTGCCGTCGAGCCATTCGGCGAGGATATCCACGTGGCAGCCCCGCCCGTGCGTCCCCCCCTCCGGGGCCGGCTGCGCCTCCCGGGCGCGGGGGGCCGGGCGCGCCGCCGGCGGCGCCTGGCGGTGGCCGCCGCCCTGCTGGCGTTCCTGGCCGTCCTGGCGGTGCGGGCCCGGCCCCCGAGCGCCCTGCTGCGCGCCCCCCGCCAGTACCAGCTGGCCGCCCTGATCGACCGGCAGCAGGCCGACATCGCCGACCTGCGCCGGCAGCTCGCCGGCCTGCAGGCCGGCGCCGACCGCCTCCGCCGGGCCGACCTCGGCACCCAGAAGGGCCGGCTGTCGCTCGACGACCTGCTCCGCCAGGCCGGGCTGGAGGCGGGGACGGCGGCGGTGCGCGGCCCCGCCGTGCGGGTGGTGCTCGACGACTCGACCCGGACCAGCGCCCCCAACCTCAACGACCTGGTCATCCACTCCCAGGACGTGCAGGCGGTGATCAACGCCCTGTGGCGCTCGGGGGCGGAGGCGGTGGCCGTGAACGGGCAGCGGGTGGTGGCGACCAGCGCGGTGGAGTGCATCGGGAACACGCTCCTGCTCGACGGGTCGGTGTACTCACCCCCCTATGTGGTGGTCGGGATCG
>DASUHN010000347.1 GCA_036273495.1 Acidimicrobiales bacterium
TGGCACTTCAGCCAGAACGGCGAGCCGATGCCGTGGGTGGGGATCGGCCTCGGCACCGTGGCCGCCAAGCAGTTCGAGCTGGGCGCGGTCTGCTACGACATGTACAACCGCTGGCTGGCCGACTTCTGCTCCGTCGACCCCGAGCGGCTGCTCGGCCTGGTGTACATCCCGAGCTGGGACATCGAGGCGTCGGTGGCCGAGCTGGAGCGGGCCCGGGCGGCGGGCCTGCGGGTGGTCAACTTCCCGCCCCCCAGCCGGCCCGGTCAGCCCGAGTACAACAACCCGGCGTGGGAACCGTTCTGGGCGGCCTGCTCGGACCTGGGATTCACCCTGGCCACCCATTCCAGCGGCGGGCCGATGTTCGACTACCTGGCCGGTCCCGGCGGGTTGGAGCTCATGGTCTACGAAGGGGGCGGGTACATGGCCCGTCGGGCGGTGTGGTGGTTGACCTACGGCCAGGTCTTCGAGCGCCACCCCGACCTCAAGCTGATCATCACCGAGCAGTACGAGGGCTGGTACCGGCCGACCATGCTCGAGCTCGACTCGATCTACATGACCTTCGCAACCGACCGTACGCTGGCGAAGATGCCGAGCGAGTACCTCCGGAGCAACGTCTTCCTCGGGGCCAGCTTCATGTCGACGTTCCTGGCTGAGGAGGCCTGGCGGGAGGGATACGCCGAGAACGTGCTCTGGGGGCGGGACTACCCGCACGTGGAGGGGACCTGGCGCCCGATCGAAGACGGCAGCGAGCCCGTGACCAAGCTGGCCCTGCGTCACGTCCTGTCCCGGGTCCCCACGCGGGAGGCCCTCCTCATGGCCGGCGAGAACGGGGTGCGGGTCTACGGCCTCGACGGGAAGTACCTGGCCGAGGTGGCGCGCCGCATCGGCGCCCCGACGGCGGCGGAGCTGTCGGTCCCGCCCGCGTCGCTGCCCGACGTCGACTCGTCCAACGCTTTCGTCGGGCAGGCCGGGCCGCGGCCCCTGGAACCCGAGCGCATCGCCCGGGCCGAGGCGCGCCAGCGGATGCTCAGCTCCACCTGATCCCGCGGAGATGGCCCCGGCCGCATCCGGGTCGTGAAGGAGTACGGGGACACCCTCCACGCCAGGGAGGTCTTCGGCTCTCTGCTCAGCGCATGACCTCCCCGGCGTTGACGAAGAGGGTCTGGCCGGTGATCCCGCTGGCCCGGGGGGACGCCAGGAACACGACGGCCTCGGCCACCTCCTCGTCGGTGGCCATACGCCGGAGGGGCATGTTGGCGGTCAGCTCCGAGACGACCTCGTCCTGGCTGACCCCCCGCTGCTGGGCCAGGTAGCTCATGTAGCCCTCAACGGGAGGGCCCCACATCCATCCCGGCGCCACCTCGTTGAGCCGCACGCCGCGGGCGCCGACCTCCTGGGCCACGTGGCGCATGGCGCCGGTGAGGCCGGCCTTCGACGCGGCATAGGCCGCCTGGAGCGCCAGGGGCGGGGGATGGTGCTGGGTCTGGGAGCTGATGAACACCACTCCGCCCCGCTGCCGGGCCAGCTCCGGCAGGGCGGCCCGGGTCATCTGCAGAGAGCCGAGCACGTTGACCTCGAACGCCGCCCGCCACTCGGCGAAGTCCCCGGCGCCCTCGAGCCCGCCGAAGACGGCGTCCAGGGCCGCGCAGTTGACCAGGGCGTCGACGCGCCCGAAGCGCTCGGTTGCCGTTTCCACCAGCCGGGTGCACGCGTCCGGGTCGGTGATGTCGGTGACGGCGTGCGCCACCCGTGCCCCGGACGGGTCGATCTCGGCGGCGACCGTCTCGAGTGTGGCGCCGGTGCGGGCACCGAGCACGACCGTGGCCCCCTCCCGGGCCGCCACCAGTGCGGTCTCCCGGCCCAGACCGGGCCCGACCCCGGAGACGATGATGGTCCTGCCCTCGAGATCTGCCATCCCGGTTGTGTACCAGGTCCCCGCCGCCTGAGGTCCCTCAAGGCGGCCCTGGCCGCCTGGCAGCGCATCACCCGCCAGGCCCCGGGGTTGTTTACCCACTGGAGATGGGCGACGGTCGCCTGGCGGTGAGGGTGGCAAGAGCCCGGTGACGGGAGACTTTCACGCCGGGATCTGTGGGAGCCGGGGGGTGAGATTCCGCCCGGCTACCCGCCAAATCACCCAGTGCGTCGGCGCGGGTGGAGAGCGCGCGCCATCCGTGCATTCGGAACAGGTTGGAACAGCGCGGAGGTGGAGAGCCGGTCCGCGCCGGGGCTGTCGGCCGCCGCGGAGCACACCGCGCATCAAGTTGGCAACTGTGCGTGGCCGCGCCGGGCGTCCTCGGTCGCATGCCGCCGGGCGCGATGTTCCAACCTGTTCCGAAAACACCGGGAGCGGTGGGCTGAGCGGCTCTGACCGCGTGGTGTGGCTTTCGGACAATGTGGAATCAGCGCGATAGGGGGACCGGTCCGGTCGACGGTTCGACACGCGGCCGGCGACGCGCGAGCACGTGGCGAAATAGCCTGTTCGACCAACCGGAGCCGAAGGAGACGAACATGCCCCAGTACGTGATCCTCGCCGACCACAGCGCCGACATCTGCCCGTCCTCCAACGGCAGGTCCCGGGCGCGAGCTCAGGAGGGGATGGGCCAGCTGCTCCCCAAGCTGTCGAAGGAAGCCGGCGTGGTGTTCCAGGTCGGCCCGTTGCATCTCGATCCCGGCCACCGGACGATGAGCGTCGTGGACGCGCCCAACATCGAGGCGGTCACCCAGCTGGTGTTCGATAGCGGGATGTCCCAGTGGAACACCGTCGAGGTGTGCCCGGTGAGACCCGTGGCCGAGCTCATGGCCGAGGTGGATCGCTTCCCGATCGTCTTCGACTGAGCCGGGCCTCAGTCGAGGTCTATTCGCACGGTCAGCATCTCGCCCGTGTCCAACGCCCGGAGCAGGACCCCGTCCAGGCGGTAGCCGGGCCGTCCCCGTCCGAGTTGACGGTGACGGGACCTGGCGTCGTCGTCGGGGAGAGGACGGGCGGTGCCCGACCTCCACGCCATCCGGAGCCCGTCTCGCAGGCGGGCGGGCCGGGCCCGGACCCGGACGTGGGGGTCAGCCCGGATGTTTTTGA
>DASUHN010000348.1 GCA_036273495.1 Acidimicrobiales bacterium
CGTTGTCGAGGTTGGACAGAGCCGGCTCGTCACCGTAGAAACCGCCGACAACCGGACCACCGGTGCCTCCGACCACGAGCACGGGCGCCGAGCTCCCGTGGTCGGTGCCCGAGGAGGCGTTCACGGCCACCCGCCGGCCGAACTCCGAGTAGGTCATGAGCGCCACCCGGGGCTGGTGCGGACCGAGCGAGGTGAGGAAGCTGGTGATGGCCTGGCTCATCTGGCCGACGACCGAGGCATGGCTGGACTTCTCGTTGACGTGAGTGTCGAACCCGCCGATCGAAGCGTGGTAGATGCGCGTGGGGGCTCCACCCTGGATGAGCCGGGACACCAGGTCGAGCTGGGTGCCTAACGATCCACCGGTGGTCTTGGTCCTGGGAACGGCCGCCAGGATCTTGCTCAGGTCGGTACCGACCGCCGTCAGCTCCAGATCGGTCGCGGCGATGTCGGCGAGCACACCCTGGCGCGGGCCGGCCGTGGCCATGTAGGTGTAGGCGCTGGTCCCGGGCCGGGACAGCGGAAGGGACAGGCCCCCGGTCGGGACGGTTACACCGCGGACCTTCTCCCCGGTCATGAGCAGCGGCAGCGTTGACCCGATCGACACGGCCAGCCGGGAGTTGGCCACCTTGTCGAGGAGCCGCCCGACCCATCCCGACAGCGACTGTCCCGACGGGTCACCGGACTGCCACTTGGCCATCGAGGAGAAGTGGGAATAATCGGGGTTGGGGTAGCTCACGCCCCGCACAACGGCAAGGCGCCCGTCGGTCCAGGCCTGGCCGAGGCCACCCATGGTCGGGGTGAGGCCGAGGCCGTCGGCCAGCGGCACCACCTGGGATGCCCCCCAGGCCAGTGACGGGCGCTGGGACTGGTACACCGGGTCGGAGTACGGGATGACGGTGTTGAGCCCGTCGTTGCCCCCCGAAAGGGTGACGATCACGAGCACCCGCTCAGCGGGCACATGCACGGGCGCGGGGCTCGAGGTCGCAGCCGTCGCCGGCCGCGCCCAGAGCCGGCCGCTCATGGTTGTCGCCGCGGCACCGAGTCCGCCGGCCAGGACCTGACGTCTAGATAGCACGGTCATCAGTTCGCCACGTACTCGGGGGACACGAGAGCCAGGGCCATCATCTCCACCGGGTTGGTCGCCACGGCCTGGAGGGCAGCCGTGGTGCCCGGGGAGAAGTCGACCGACAGCACCCGGGACAGCGCCTGGTACCGGACCGCGGGCCTGGTCGAGGTGACGGGACGCAGGTCGGTCTTGGCGGCCGCCGCCCGGGCAAAGGCGAGCCGCGATCGCGACGCCGACGTCGAGAGCCAGTAGCCGTTCTGCGGCCAGCCGCCCACGTTCGGAGGCCGGAGCGGCACCTGACCCAGGTTGGCGAGAGCCGGGTCGACGAAGGACATGTCGGCCGTCAGGTTGAGCGCTCGCATGACACCGGCCACGTACTCGATGGGCTGCTTGACCAGGCCGGTCCGTGCCTTGGCGGAGCGGAAGGCCGGGTGCAGGAGAATGGCCCGCATCAGGTCGGATATCCGCAGGGCCGGGGCGTAGGCGGCCACGAGGTCGTCGACCACGGGGTCGTCGATGGTGACCGGGTAGGCGAAGTGGGACCAGAGCCGGGCCGCCACGAAGCGGATGCCGATCGGCTCTGACGTGACGAGCCGGATGACGTCCTCCCCCGACAGGTTCCCGGTCACGCCGAGGACGGTCTTGGTGCCGTTGTCGTGCTGGGCGGGCAGGAACTGGTAGGCGATGGCCGCCGAGTCGTAGTTCCACCCGGTGAAGGCCCGGGCCGCCTCCCGGACGTCGGTCTCCTGGTAGTGACCGATCCCGAGGGTGAACAGTTCCATCAGCTCCCGGGCGAAGTTCTCGTTCGGGTGGGCCTTCCGGTCGAGGCGGGTGTCCAGCCAGATCAGCATGGCCGGGTCCTTGGCCACATTTATCGTCAGGTCGGGAAATGACGCGAGGCCCTGGCGCCGGAAGAGCTTGTTCTGGGTCAGCATCAGGCCCGCGTACTGAACCTTGTCGATACCGGTCGCGAAGTGGCCGTGCCAGTAGAGGGTCATTTTCTCAGCCAGGGGTCGCTCCGCAGCGGCCATCCTGGTCATCCACCACTGCCTGAGGGTGGTCTCCTCCTGGGCCACCTGCTTGGTCTGCAGGGCCCGGGTGTTGGTATCGGACGACCAGCTGACCGACGAGCTCACCGCCGGATCGGGGATCCGATCCGTGCCCGGATCTCCCGCGGTCACGTCGAGCAGGTGGTCTACAGCCGACTCGTAGCCGGCCGGTGTGAGCGCGTCGAGCTGGCGGGGCAGGGCCCCGAAGCCGGTCCGGCGGAAGAGATGGGCTATGTCGGAGCGCGCCGGGTCCATCACCTTGGAGGTCGGCCTCCCGCCTTCAGGGCTTGAGCGCCATTAACTGGTGCGGCTCCGGCTCCGGCTGGGGCCATCATCCCCCACCCGGGCGCCTCCGACTCGGTACGGTTTGCCCGAGTTGCAGAGATCTCCGCGACCACCAGCGGCGGTGCGGTCCATGGATCCTCCCCATGAGGGCGACACAGACCCGATCGGGGTCGACGAAGAGCTCGATGCGGACGACCGCGCCCTCCTGCGGTCGATCGGCCACAGGCTCAGGCAGGCCAGACACCGACGGGGTTGGTCGCTGGCCACGGTGGCCGAGAGATCGGACGGCCACCTGAAGGCCTCGGCCGTGGCCAACTACGAGCGAGGCGAGCGCGCCCCGAGCGCGGCCCGACTCGCTCGACTGGCCGCTCTGTACCGGGTGACTCCCGCCGAGCTGATCGGCCAGGAGGTAGGCATAACCCCGCTGATCGACCTCACCCGCCGGGGGGCTCAGGCCGCCGGCGGGACCGTCCCCCTACCCCGGCTCGTCATCGACGCCAATGCTCTGGAGGGAGCGAGCCGGAGCCGGGACCTCGAGATCGTCTTCAACCTGGTGCGTTCGCTGCGGGCCCAACGGGCCGATCCGGGGCCGGTGTTCAGCCTCCGCGCCGCTGATGTGGCCCACCTGGCCCGGGCGCTGGCCCGCACGCCGGCATCCATAGCTGCCGAGCTGGCCGGGGTGGTGGTCGACTTCGTGGAGTGACGAATCTCGCCACGGCCCGTGAAGGACCCGAGCCGGTGACAGGATCCCGGAGAGTGGCTCCCGGTAGGCGCCCTGGGTGGTTCGTCCCTTAACCTCGGATCATGAGCCCGCGGGGACGCTCGGCCCTGTCCCGCAGGCGATCCCGGCAGCGCAGGGGTCGCTCGGCGCTCGCCTACCGGCGGGAGGCCCAGAAGCCGCCCTGGGTCCGCCTGCTGGGCCGCTACCGGCTGGCCACCTGGCTCGTGATCCTGGTGGTGGCCGTGGCCGTCGTCCTGATCGGCGTGGCCGCATTCTTCGTGGAGCGGGCCGCAGTGGCCGGGAGGAACGGGGAGCAGGCGCTCCTCCAAGCCGTCTCCGCCGTCGAGCACGGCCCGTCGACGGGCATCACCTCTTCCCAGATCGAGGCTGCGACCAGCCGGGTGGCCGCCGCGACCGGGGACTTCGACGCCATGCGGCGGGACCTGAACCGGGGCGGACCGGCCCTCACGGTGGCCCGCTACATCCCGTTCATACGCGTCCAGGTGCGCGCCGCCGACACCCTGGCCGACACCGGCCAGGAGCTGGCCGCCTCGGCCAAGGCCCTGGTCGACACGGCCGGCCAGTTCGTGAGGCCTGCCAATCCCAACCAGCCCCTTTCCGACCCGGTTAAAGAGCTCCAACCCCTGCACTCCGCGGCGGCAACGGCCCTGTCGGCCCTGGACTCCGCCGCCGCCCAGGTGGCGAGCTTGAACGACGACCGGCTGGTCGGCCCCCTCAACTCCGCCCGGGCGGCCCTCGACCAGCACCTGCCACATCTCCTGGCCCGAGCCACCGACGCCGAGCAGGCCCTCCGGGCGTTCATCGTCTTCGCCGGCGGGGCCGGGCCCCGCCGATACCTGCTCCTGTCCCAGAATCCCGACGAAGTCCGTCCCACCGGGGGCTTCATCGGCACCTACGGGGTGATGAGCGCCAACAACGGCCACCTCTCCCTCGACCGCTACGACGCCATCGAGAACTGGTACCGGCCCCGCCCCAAAGCAGTGGTTCCTGAGAACCAGGCTCCCCCCATTTTCCAAATCGTGGGCTCCGACCAGAACCTGGCCAACATCAACGCCGAGCCCGACTGGCCGACCGACGCCCAGGTGGCAGAGGAGCTGTGGCAGCAAGGCGGTGAGGCGCCCGTCGACGGCGTCCTATCGATGACCCCCGCGTTCCTGGCCCGCGTGGTCGGCGTGCTCGGCCCCGTGTCGGTTCCCGCCTATGGAGAGACGGTGACCGGCGCCAACCTCATCCAGCGGGTCAACTTCTGGACCCACTCCGAAGCGGTGCTCCCCCAGCCTGGAGGGCGCAAGGAGTTCGTGGCTGCCCTGTCCCAGGTGGTGTTCCAGCGGCTTCTCGCAGCCCCGGCGTCACAGTGGGAGCCGCTGGCCGCCGCTGGGGCGGCAGGTTTCGACGCGGGGGAGGCGATGCTGTCCGCCGACGACCCTGACGTGGCCGGCCCCGCCGCCAACCACGGGTGGGACGGCGGCTTCCCCCCCAAGGGCTCCAACGGGGACTTCTACTTCGACTCCGAGTTCGAGACCACAGCCTAGAACGGAAGCGAC
>DASUHN010000349.1 GCA_036273495.1 Acidimicrobiales bacterium
CAGCAGGGAGTCGATCACCGGCGCGACCAGCTCCCCTGAAGGATGGGTCGGAAGGGTCGCGGTACCGGCCAGCACGGCGTCGCCGTAACGCTCGAGAAGGGTCAGCGACAGGGCGTGGCGGCGGGCGAAGTCGAGGCGGGAGAAGGCCTCCGCCTCCTCCCGCGCCGGACCGGGGAGGATCTGGCGCCATCCGCCCAGCTCCTCGACCAGCGCTCCGAGGCGCGCCAGCCCGTCGGTCCCGCCCAGGTCCAGCGCCGTCACGACGGGGAAATGGTTCACGCCGGTGATGGTGGGCCGGACCGCCTCCCACGGCAGTCCGAAGGCCAGGGCAACGTCCAGGCAGTAGTGGCCCACCTCGTGGCACAGCCCGACGACGCTCACGCCCGTGCGGCGGGCCACGGCGCGGGTGAGGCAGCTCATCGGGTTGGTGATGTTGAGCATGACGGCGCGGGGGCACAGCTCCGCCATGTCCTCGGCGATGCCGACGAGAACGGGGATGTTGCGCAGGGACCGGTTGATGCCGCCGGGGCCGACGCTGTCACCCACCGACTGCCGGATGCCGTGGCGGGCCGGGACGTCGAGGTCGACCGCCATGCTCGTGAACCCGCCGGTGGAGATTGTGACCACGACGAAGTCGGCGCCGGCGAGGGCGCGCCGGCGGTCGGTGGTCGTCTCGACGGTGGCCTTCGACCCGAGCAGCTCGTCGGCGCGGCGGAAGACCCCCTCCATCCTCGGGAGCGGCGCGCTGTCGACGTCCATCAGCGCGACGTGACAGCCGGCCAGCGACGCCGTCCCCAACAGGTCGGTGATCAGCTTGGGGGACCACTGGTAGCTGCCGCCCCCGATGATCGTCACCTTCACCGCGCCGCACCCCCGCGTCGAGGCGCTCACGGTAGGGCACCAACCGCGCCCCGGGCGCCGCCGGGTGGCATCCTTCCGGGTTGAGAAGCCCGCAGTGACCGAAACCTCCACCACGCTCCCCACCGGGGCCAAGCCACCCCCCCAGGCCCGCCGCCTGTTGCGGCCCCTCACCCTCGTGGTGCTCCTGATCGTGGTGGCGACCACCCTGGCTGCCTCGTGGGCCACCCGCAACCTGGTCCGGGACCAGGAGAGCCGGCTCCTCCAGGAGCGGACCAAGGAGGTGGCGCTGGTCCTCAACGAGGCGGTAGGCACCATCCAGTCCGAGCTGGCCACCCTCGGCAGCCAGCTGCAGCTCCCCGGGGGGCTGGACCGGTTCCCGGCCTACGCCGCGGCCCAGGTCGGCGGCGCCGGGGGAGGAACGGCTGTGGCCCTGCTGCAGCCGTCCGGGACGGGCTTCGTGGTGGTGGCGGCCGCCGGCAAGGGCCTGTCGACCGGCCAGGGCCTGGGCGGGGGCGTCGCCGCCACCGCCTCGACCGCGCTGCACCATCCCGGCGTCTACACCACGCCCGTCTACAGCCGGGCCGGCGCCCGTCTGCTCGGCCTGGCCACCGGGCCGCCGGCGGCACCCCCGGGGATGGTCCTCTACCGGGAGACTCCGGCCGCGGGCCGGAGCCCGAGCTCTTTGCAGTCCGGGCCCTACTCGGAGCTGTACCTGGCTCTCTACGACAGCCCCCGCCCCCGATCGGACACCCTGGTGCTGGCCAACACCCTGCAACTGCCGCTTCCGGGTCCGGTCGTGTCCGAGCAGTTCAAGCTCGGCCAGAGCCAGTGGTTCCTCGAGGTGGCGGCCCGCCAGCCGCTGGTCGGCTCGGTGGCCGGCCGGGCGGCGTGGTTCGTGCTCGGCGTCGGCCTGCTGGGTGCGGTGCTGATGGGGCTGCTGGCGGAGATGATCGGGCGCCGGCGCGACTACGCCCTGGCCCTGGTCGACGAGCGCACCGCCGCCCTGCGGGCCTCGCTCGACGAGCTGGCCGCCGCCCAGGCCCAGCTGGTCGACCGCGAGCGCCTGGCGGCCATCGGCCAACTGGCCTCCGCGGTCGGGCACGAGCTGCGCAACCCCCTCGGCGTGATCAGCAACTCGCTGTACCTGCTGCGGCGCAGCAGCGACCCCGACGACGAGAAGGTGCGCCGGCAGCTCGACACCGCCGATCGCGAGGTGTCCGCCGCCACCCTGATCGTCTCGGACCTCCTCGAGTACGCCCGGGGGCGCCAGCCCATCATCGCCGGGGTGGCCCTCGACCAGCTCGTCGAGGAGGTGCTGTCGGTTTCCCCGGCCCCGGACGGGATCGACGTCTCGTGGGACGGCGCCGCTGACGTGCCGCCTGTGGCCGCTGATCGGGACCAGCTCCGCCAGGTCCTGCTCAACCTGGTGACCAACGCCTACGACGCCATGCCCGACGGGGGCGCCATCACGGTGGACGCGGCGCCGGACGGGTCGGGACGCATCCGCATCCGGGTGGCGGACACCGGCTCCGGAATGGCGCAGGACACCCGGAGCCGGGTGTTCGAGCCCTTCTTCACCACCAAGGCACGCGGCGTGGGGCTGGGCCTGGCGGTGTCGGCCCGGATCGTCGGCGCCCACGCCGGCACCATCACGGTCGACAGCACGCCCGGCGCCGGCACCACCTTCGTCATCGACCTGCCCGTCTTCTCCGGGGAGAACGGGGCGTGACGACCGTGCTGGTGGTCGACGACGAGCCGGGGATGCGCGAGACCCTGACGGACATCCTCGAAGGGGCCGGCTACGCCGTGGTCGTCGCCTCCGACGGTGACTCGGCCATGGCCGCCTTCCGGACCCAGCCTGTCGACGTGGTGGTGATGGACGTGCGCATGCCCGGGCGGGACGGCGTGTCGGTGCTGCAGGAGATGAACGGTCCGCCGCCTAACGTGATCATGATGACGGCCTACGCCATGGAGGAGCGGCTGCGCGACGCCATGGACTCGCGGGCCTACGCCATGGTGCACAAGCCCTTCCAGGCGCGCTACCTCCTGAGCCTGGTCGAGGAAGCCACCGGAAGCCCGGCATGAACCCGCCGGCGGACGGCGCCGGTGCCGGCGGGTCGGTGCTGGTCGTGGACGACGATCCCGGGATGCGCGACACCGTCGTGGACATCCTCAGCGGCAACGACATCGAGGCCGTCGGGGCGGCGTCGGCGGCCCAGGCCCTCGACCGGGCGCGGGTGGGGGCCACGGCGGTGGCGGTGGTCGACTACCGGCTGCCCGACGCCAGCGGCGCCGAGCTGGGCGCCCGCCTCAAGGAGCGCGACCCCGACATCCAGGTCGTGCTCGTCACCGGCTACGCCACCCTGGAGACGGCCATCGCCGCCGTTGGCCTGCTCGACGACTTCCTCACCAAGCCCGTCCCTCCCGACCAGCTGGTCCGGTCGGTCCGGTCGGCGCTGGACCGGTGGCGGCTGCGGCGGGAGAACGCCGAGCTGCTCAGCCGGCTGAGCGACTCGAACCGCCGCCTCCAGGAGAGCGTGGCCGAGCGGACCCGGGACCTCGAGGGCGTGATCAGCCTGGCCGGATCGCTCAGCCGGGCGGTGGCGGTGGGGGAGGCGGCCTCGGCCGGAACGGCGGCGCTCGTGGCCGCCACCGGGTCCGACGCCGGCGCCGCCTACGTCCTCGACGAGTCCGACACCCTCCTCGAGCTGAGCGCCGACGTCGGCGGGGCCGAGCCCTTCCCGCCCCGGCTTCCCCTCAATGGATCGGTGGAAGGCGGTCGCGGGGGCGGGCTCGACTCGGCCGACCGCGTCGAGCTCCAGGTGGCCGGCCAGCCGGTCGGGGTGATCTTCCTGATCCGCCCCCGCCAGAGCAACCCCGAGCTGGTAGCCGCCCTCTCGACGCTGGCCGCGCTGGCCGTCCAGAACGCCCAACGGTTCGGGCGCGAGCGCCAGACGGTGGAGCGGCTGTCCGAGCTCGACCGGATGAAGGACACCCTTCTCGCCAGCGTCTCCCACGAGCTGCGCACCCCGCTCACGGCCATCGTCGGGTTCGCCGAGGTGCTCGAGCGCCAGGGCGACGCCATCCCGGCCGACCGGCGCCAGGAGATCCTCCACCGCATGGTGGCCCAGGGGGCCCGGCTGTCCCGGCTGATCGAGAACGTGCTGAGCTCGATCACGATCAAGGGCCAGGCCATGCAGGTGACCATCGGGCCGGTCCCGGTCGCCGACGTGGTCGAGCGGGTGCTGGGCTCCCTTCCCGACCGGGTGAACGTGAACGTGGACGTCGACGCCGACCTGCAGGTCCTGGCCGACACAGGCCGGCTCGAGCAGGTGGTGGGCAACCTGGTCGACAACGCCGTCAAGTACGCCGGGGACGACCTCAGCATCTCGGCCCACCTCCACGGAGCCGACCGGGTGGAGCTGGCCGTGGCCGACCGGGGCCCGGGGATCGACCCCGCCGCCCTCGCCGAGGTCTTCGACCCCTTCGTGCAGGGGCCCTCGGGCCCGACCGTGCAGGCCGGCGGGGTCGGCCTCGGGCTCTACATCGCCCGCCAGCTGGTCGAGGCCATGGGCGGCACGATCGAGGTCGACAGCGGGGCGGGGGAGGGGTCGATCTTCCGGGTGCGCCTGCGGGCCGCCTGACCGGAGCCGATCGAACACCCGTTCGGTACAGTTCCCCCCGTGCCCTCGAGCCGGGCGGCCACCATCCTCCATGCCGACCTCGACGCCTTCTACGCCTCCGTCGAGCAGCTCCTCGATCCCCGCCTCCGGGGCCGGCCGATAGCGGTCGGGGGCGGAGTCGTGCTGGCCGCCTCCTACCAGGCCAAGGCCTTCGGGGTGGAGGCCGGCATGGCCGGGTGGCGGGCCCGCCAGCTGTGCCCGGGCCTCGAGTTCGTGGGCGGCCACTTCCGCGAGTACCAGCGGCTGGCCGACGAGGTGATGGCGGTGTTCCACGACTTCACCCCGCTGGTCGAGCGGGTCTCGATCGACGAGGCGTTCCTCGACGTGGCCGGAGCGGTCCACCTGTTCGGGCCGGCGCCGGAGATCGCCGCCTCCATCCGCCGGCGGGTCCGCGACGAGGTGGGCCTGGCCGTCTCGGTCGGGGTGGCGCGGACCAAGCACCTGGCCAAGATCGCCTCCCAGGTCGCCAAGCCCGACGGCTTGCTGCACGTCCCGCCCGACCATGAGCGGGAGTTCCTCGACCCGCTCCCGGTCGGGCTGATCTGGGGGGTGGGCCCCGCCACCCGGGCCCGCCTGGCGGGGGTCGGCATCCGTACCATCGGGCAGCTGGCGGCCATGCCCACACCTCTCCTGGCCGGGCTGGTCGGGGATGCGGCGGGGACCAAGCTCGGCTCCCTGGCCCTCAACGAGGACGGCCGCCGCATCGAGACCGGCCGGGTGGCGTCGTCCATGGGGGCCCAGGCCGCCCTCGGCCGGCGCCGGGCCGAGCCCGATCTGGTGAGCTCGACCCTCGGTTACCTGGCCGACCGGGTGGCGGGACGGCTGCGGGCGGCGGGGCGGGCCGGGCGCACGGTGGCGGTCCGGGTCCGGTTCCCGGGCATGCGCTCGGTGACCCGCTCGGTGACCCTCGAGCTGCCGATCTGCACCACCCGCACCCTGGCCGAGGTGGCCGTGGACCTGGTGGGGCGGGCCCTGCGGGACGAGGCCGGCCAGCGGGAGATCACGCTGCTCGCCATCTCGGTGTCGGCGCTGACCGACCAGCCCACCATCCAGGCCGAGCTGCCCCTGCTCCTGCCGGGGACGGCCCACCGCCCCGGCAGCCCCCTAGGTGCCGCCCGTTGGGCGGTGGACCGGGCCGTCGACGCCGCCCGCCGCCGCTTCGGCCGCGAGGCGGTGGGCTACGCCGGGGTGGTGTTCGGCCCCGGCTCCTCCGTTCCCGACGAGTTCCGGGAGCTGGCCGAGCGGTGAGGGGCCGGGCCCCGAACGGTCAGGTCAGCGGCTCGGGGGCCAGGGTGAACGTCCGCTCGAGGTGGGCGGTGTCGTTGAAGCGGCGGATGGCCCAGCGCCCCTCGGTCGCGACCAGATGGCTGACCGACCCGTTGTCCGCCCCCAGGAAGGCGAAAGGCCGGCAGCCGGTGGCCTGGCGCATGATCTCGGCGATCACGCCGCCGTGGGTGAACACCGCCACCCGCCCGTCGGGATGGGCGCCCACGATCCGGGCCAGCCCCGCCCCCACCCGCGCCGCCAGGGCCTCGCTGGTCTCGGCGCCCGGGATGGTGTCCCAACGCTGCTCGGCCATCATCCGGAGGGCGGCGGGGTGGCCCTCGGCCACCATCTTGCGGAACAGGCCCCCCTCCCACTCCCCGAGGTAGACCTCCCGCAGGTCCGCCTCCACCCGGACCTCGAGACCGGTGCGGCGCGCTAGGGGGGCAGCCGTCTCCCGGGTCCGGCGCAGGCTGGTGACGTAGATGGCGTCGATCTGCTCGAGCGCCAAGCGCTCCCCGACCCGCTCCGCCTCCTCCTGTCCCTCCGGTGCCAGCGGGGGATCCCCATGGCCGTCGACGAGGGGGAACGGCTCGTCGGGGCGGGCCGGCCACGACTCCCCGTGGCGGACGATCAGCAGCTCGGTGGCCCCGGGCTGCGCCTCGAAGCGGTGCTGGCGGTACTCGGTCGGTTCCCCGCCGCTCACCGGGCCCGGGCGCCGGTCTGGTGCAGCTCGATCATGTTGCCGGCCGGGTCGTGGACGAAGGTCTGCAGCCCGGTGCTCACCGCCATCGGCTCCCCGACCTCGACCCCCCGGTCCCGGAGCTCGGTGACCGTGGCCGCCAGGTCCTCGACCAGGATGGCGAAGTGCTGGCCCGGGGCCGGCTTGCTGTCGGACTCGAGCAGGTGGAGCTGCTGGCCGCCGGCGTCCAGCCACGCCCCGCCGAACCCGAAGTCGGGTCGGTCGTCGCGCACGGTAAGGCCGAGGACGCCGGTGTAGAAGTCGATGGCGGCAGGGACGTCGCCGACGTTGATGGACACGTGGTGCACGGCCAGAGGTTTCACCCCCGAGACCTTAAAGCGACATCGGGTCGGGTGCCTCGGGATCGAGGCCGTAGCGCCGGATGGCGTCCTCGACCTCCTCGGGCTTGCCGTCCCCCGACTCGGACAGCGCGGCGAGCACGGCGGTCGTCACGTGCTCGGCGTCGACCTCGAAGTAGCGCCGGAGCGGGGCGCGGGCGTCGGAGCGCCCCCACCCGTCGGTGCCGAGGGGCCGGAACACGCCCGGCACCCAGCGGGCCACCTGGTCGGGCACGGCCTTCATGAAGTCGGTGACCGCCACGACCGGTCCCTCGCTGGCGGCCAGCGCCTCGGTGACGTACGGTGCCCGCGGCGGCGAGCCGGCGTGCAGGCGGTTCCAGCGCTCGGCGGCCAGGGCGTCCTCGCGCAGGGCCTTGTACGACGTGACCGACCAGCACTCGGCGGCCACGCCCCAGTCCCGGGCCAGCATGTCCCGCGCCTGGACGGCGGCCGACCACGCCGTGCCCGAGAACAGGATCGTGGCCCGCCGGCTGCGCCCGTTCCCGGCGCTGTCGGTCGGGGCGGGGCTGAACCGGTACATGCCGGCCAGGATCCCGGCCCGCACCGCCTCGGCCTCCTGGTCCTCGGGCAGGGCGGGCATGGCGTAGTTCTCGTTGTACAGGGTGAGGTAGTAGAAGCGGTCCTCCGGGTCGGGGCCGTACATGCGCCGGATCCCGTCGGCCACGACCGTCCCGAGCTCGTAGGCGAAGGCGCAGTCGTAGGCGCAGAGGGACGGGACCGTCGACGCCAGGACCAGCGAATGGCCGTCGTCGTGCTGCAGGCCCTCCCCCTCGAGGGTGGTGCGCCCGGCGGTGGCACCCATCAGGAAACCCCGGCCGCGCGCGTCCCCGAAGGCCCAGATCAGGTCCCCGACGCGCTGGAACCCGAACATCGAATAGAAGAGGTAGAACGGCACCATCGGCTGGCCGTGCACCGCGTACGACGTGCCGGCGGCGGTCAGCGACGCCATCGATCCCGCCTCGGTGATGCCCTCCTCCAGGATCTGGCCGTCCTTGGCCTCGTGGTAGGAGAGCTGGAGGTCGGCGTCGACCGGCGTGTACAGCTGACCGGTCGAGGCGTAGATGCCGAACTGGCGGAACAGGGCGTCGAGCCCGAAGGTGCGCGCCTCGTCGGGGATGATCGGCACGACCAGCCGGCCAATCTGCTCGTCGCGCAGCAGGTTCCGCAGCATGACGGCGAAGGCCATCGTCGTGGACACCTCCCGCCCCCCCGACCCCCGGTCGAACTCGGCGAAGACCTCCGCCTTGGGCAGGGGCAGGGGCCGGGACCGCACAACCCGCCGGGGCAGGAAGCCGTTGAGGGCCCGGCGCCGCGCCATCAGGTACTCGTAGGCCTCGGACCCCTCGGGCGGCCGGTAGTACGGGGGCAGCTCGGCGTCCAGGGCCTCGTCGGGCACCTCGTCCTGGAGGTACAGCCGGTCGCGCAGGGCGGCCAGCTGGGCCTTGTTCATCTTCTTGATCTGGTGGGTGGCGTTGCGGGCCTCGATCTGCGGCCCGAGGGTCCAGCCCTTGATCGTCTTGGCCAGGATGGCGGTGGGCGTGCCGGTGTTGTCGGTGGCGGCCTGGTAGGCGGCGTAGAGCTTGCGGTAGTCGTGGCCGCCGCGCGGCAGGGCCTGCAGGTCCTCGTCGGACAGGTGCTCGACCAGGCGCCGCAGGCGGGGGTCGGGGCCGAAGAAGTGCTCGCGGATGTAGGCGCCGGTCTCCGTGGCGTACTTCTGGAACTGGCCGTCGACCGTGGTGTTCATCTTGTTGAGCAGCACGCCGTCGACGTCGCGCGCCAGCAGGTCGTCCCACTTCGATCCCCAGATCACCTTGATCACGTTCCAGCCCGCGCCCCGGAAGATGGCCTCGAGCTCCTGGATGATCTTCCCGTTGCCGCGGACCGGGCCGTCGAGGCGCTGCAGGTTGCAGTTCACGACGAAGATGAGGTTGTCGAGGCCCTCGCGTGCGGCCAGGGACAGGGCGCCGAGAGTCTCGGGCTCGTCGCACTCCCCGTCCCCGACGAAGCACCACACCCGGCTGTCGGACGTGTCGAAGATCCGGCGGTCCTGCAGATAGCGGTTGAACCGGGCCTGGTAGACGGCGTTGATCGGGCCCAGGCCCATCGACACCGTCGGGAACTCCCATACGTCGGGCATGGCCCGGGGATGGGGGTAGGAGGTCAGGCCCCGCGCCCCTTCGTGGAGGGCGGCGATCTCCCGGCGGTAGTAGTCGAGCTCCCGCTCGGACAGCCGGCCCTCGAGGAAGGCCCGGGCGTAGACGCCGGGGGCGGCGTGGCCCTGGAAGTAGACCTGGTCACCCGACGTGCCGGCGTCCTTGCCCCGGAAGAAGTGGTTGAAGCCGACCTCGTACAGGGAGGCGGAGGAGGCGAAGGTGGCCAGGTGGCCACCGATGCCCGGGGAGCGGCTGTTGGCCCGGCTCACCATCACCGCTGCGTTCCAGCGGATGTAGGCCCGGATGCGCCGCTCCATGTAGTCGTCGCCCGGGAACCAGGGCTCCTGGTCGGACGGGATGGTGTTCACGTAGGGGGTCGACACGGTGGCGGGGAAGCCCACCTGGGCCAGCCGGGCCCGCTCGAGGAGCTTCATCAGCAGGAACCGGGCCCGGGTCCGGCCCTGGACCTCCACGATCTGGTCGAACGAGTCGACCCACTCCCGCGTCTCCTCCGGATCGGTGTCGGGCAGCTGGTGCGAGAAGCCGTCGAAGATCACGGCCTCCATGGTCGCGCCGTACCGGCACCGTCGTGTACAACTCCGGGGTGCCGGAGGGGACCACCGTGTACACCGACGGCGCCTGCCTCGGTAATCCCGGCCGCGGAGGGTGGGCGTGGGCCGTGCCCGGCGGGCGCTTCCGCAGCGGCGCCGCCGGCCACTCCACCAACCAGCGCATGGAGATCACCGCCGCCCTGGAAGCTCTGGGAGAGCTGACCGGGGCCGTCACCGTGGTCAGCGACTCGACCTACGTCGTGAACTGCTTCCGCGACCGCTGGTACGAGGGGTGGATCCGCCGGGGCTGGCGCAACGCCCAGAAGAAGCCGGTGGCCAACCAGGACCTGTGGGCGCCGCTCCTCGAGCTGTACCTGCCCAGGCGGGAGGAGGTGGCGTTCCGGTGGGTGAAGGGCCACGGGGACGACCCGATGAACGACCTGGTCGACCGCCTGGCCGTGGAGGCCGCCACCCTGCAGGAGGGACGGGAGGGGACGGGGCGCCCCGACGACCTCGGCCCGCCCGACCGCCCGTACCGGCCGCCCCGGAGACCCGCGTAGAGTCCGCTGTATGGAGCTGGAAGGGACTTCGGCCGTCGTCACGGGAGGGGCGTCGGGCCTCGGGGAGGCCACGGCGCGCCTGCTCGCGTCACGCGGGGTGAAGGTGGTGGTGGCCGACCTCCAGGCCGACAAGGGGGAGCAGCTGGCGAAGGAGCTGGGGGGCGCCTTTTCCCGGACGGACGTGACGGTGACCGACCAGATCGTGGCCGCCGTCGACGCCGCCCGGGACCTGGGCCCGCTGCGGAGCCTGGTCAACTGCGCCGGCATCGGCTGGGCCACCCGGACGATCGGCAAGGACGGGCAGTACTCGAGCGCCCACGACCTGGGCGCCTACCGCAAGGTGATCGAGGTCAACCTGATCGGGACCTTCGACTGCATCCGCATCGCCGCCACCGCGATGAGCCAGAACGACCCCGACGAGGACGGCCAGCGCGGGGCCATTGTCAACACCGCCTCGGTGGCCGCCGAGGACGGCCAGATCGGCCAGGCCGCCTACTCCTCGTCGAAGGGCGGCATCGTCGGGATGACGCTGCCGGTGGCGCGGGACCTGGCCCCGGTCGGGATCCGGGTGAACACCATCCTGCCCGGCCTGATCGACACCCCGATCTACGGCAGCGGGGAGGCCGCCGACCAGTTCAAGGAGCGCCTCGGCGCCGGCGTGCTGTATCCGAAGCGGCTGGGGCGCCCCGAGGAGTTCGCCCGGATGGCGGTGGAGCTGCTGACCAACGACTACATGAACGCCGAGTGCGTCCGGCTCGACGCCGGGATACGCATGCAGCCCCGCTAGGAAGGGAGCGCTCGGATGGCCGAGGAGTTCGACGTCGTCGTGATCGGCGGCGGGCCGGGCGGCTACGCCGCGGCCCTGTACGGCGCCAACGCCGGGCTGTCCTTCGCCGTGGTGGAGCGGGACAAGGTGGGCGGCACCTGCCTGCACCGGGGCTGCATCCCGGCCAAGGAGTTCCTCGAGACCGCCAGCGTGTTCCGCACCGTCGAGCGGGCCAAGGAGTTCGGGATCCAGGCCTCCCAGCCGTCCGTGGAGTTCGCCACCAGCCAGGCCCGCAAGCAGAAGGTGGTCGACGGCCTGTGGAAGGGCCTGGCCGGGCTCATGCGGTCGCGGAAGATCCGGATCGTCGAGGGCACCGGCCGTCTCGACGCCGACGGGGTGGTGAGGGTCGACGACGGGACCGAGCTGCGGGGACGCCACACTGTCCTGGCCGCCGGCTCCGTGCCCCGCAGCATCCCCGGCTTCGACGTCGACGGCCGCCTGGTGATCACCTCGGACGAGCTGCTCATGCTGGAGTCGCTGCCGGCGTCCGCGGTCGTGATCGGCGGCGGGGCCATCGGCTGCGAGTTCGCCTCCATGCTGGCGGACCTCGGCACCCAGGTCACGATGCTGGAGGTCCTGCCGAAGATCCTCCCCGGCTGCGACACCGAGGTGGCCGACCTGGTGCTGCGCTCGTTCAAGCGCCGGGGCATCGACGTCCACACCGGCGTGCAGGTCCAGGGTCACACCCCGGGCGGGCACGGGACGACCGTGCACTTCGGCAACGGGCAGTCGGTTGCCGTGGACACCGTGGTGGTGTCCGTCGGGCGCCGCCCCCGCGCCGAGGGCCTGCTCGGCGACGGCTCTGGGGTCGAGCTCGACTCCCGCGGCTTCGTCGCGGTCGACGAGCGGATGCGCACCTCCCGTGACGGCGTGTACGCGGTGGGGGACCTGGTGGCGGTCGGGTCGGGGCCGCACCCGCAGCTGGCCCACGTCGGCTTCGCCGAGGGGATCCTCGTCGTCAAGGACATCCTGGGGGAGGCCGCCATACCGGTGGACTACTCCCGGGTGCCCTGGTGCATCTACTGCCACCCCGAGGTGGCCTTCGCCGGGATGACCGAGAGCGCGGCGCGCGACGCCGGCCACGACGTGGTGGTCAAGAAGATGCCGGCCGGGC
Organism: Acidimicrobiales bacterium; assembly: GCA_036273495.1. Taxonomy (NCBI): domain Bacteria; kingdom Bacillati; phylum Actinomycetota; class Acidimicrobiia; order Acidimicrobiales; species Acidimicrobiales bacterium. The sequence goes on from DASUHN010000349.1 coordinate 12,113, forward strand.
ACGGTGGCCGGGCCCAGATCATCGGGGAGACCGAGGGAATGGTGAAGGTCGTGGCCGAGCGGGGCGCCGACGGGCGGGCGGGGCGGATCCTCGGTGTGCACATGGTCGGCCCTTGGGTCACCGAGCAGCTCGGCCAGGCCTACCTGTCGGTCAACTGGGAGGCCACCGTCGACGAGGTGGCGCAGTTCATCCAGCCCCACCCGACTCTGTCCGAGACGTTCGGTGAGGCGGTGCTCGCGCTCACCGGAAGGGGGTTGCACGGCTGATGGCCGACGTCACCATGCCGCAGCTGGGGGAGACCGTCACCGAGGGGACGATCACCCGGTGGGCCAAGCAGGTCGGTGACCGCGTCGAGCAGGACGAGGTCCTGTTCGAGGTGTCGACCGACAAGGTCGACTCCGAGGTGCCTTCGCCCGTTGCCGGCTTCGTCCAGCAGATCCTGGTGGGCGAGGGGGACACGGTCGACGTCGGCACCACGCTGGCGGTGATCGGGGACCAGCCCGCCGGCGGGGGGGACGGCTCGACCGCCGCCCCTTCCGAGGCCCGGCCCGCCGAGGAAGCGGCGCCGGAGCCGGCACCGGAGCCGGCGCAGCAGGAGCTGAGGCCGGAGGAGCCGGCCCCCCAACCCCAGCCGGCGCCGGCCCCGGCCCCCCCCCCCCCACC
>DASUHN010000350.1 GCA_036273495.1 Acidimicrobiales bacterium
GGCGGGCCAGGACCTGCACCAGCTCGACCGCGCACGTCGCCACCCCGCCGAGGAACAGCTCGGCCGGGGTCAGCGCCTCCCCCGGGCAGCCGTTCTGGGCCGGGCCGTCGACGACGAGGTGCTGGTCGCGGGCGCTCAGCAGGACCCGCCCGAAGGTGGCCGTGGCCGCCGCCCGCACCACGTAGTCAGCCGGGGCCGTGCTCACGGCTGCCCATGATGGCGGGGCCGGGCTCTTTCCCGCTGAATATGTCTTGACAGTTATATGCGGTAGGAGGCATGCTAGGCGCAATGTCTGTCTTCGAGGTGCTGGCGGATCCCCACCGGCGGCGGATCCTGGACCTGGTCCGGGACGAGGAGCGTCCGGTGGGGGAGCTGGTCGACGCCCTCGGGCTCAGCCAGCCCGCCGTGTCCAAGCACCTGCGGATCCTCCGCGACTCGGGGCTGGTCGGGGCGCGGGTCGACGCCCAGCGCCGGCTGTACCGGGCCCGGACCTCGGCCCTGCGCGAGATCGACGACTGGCTGGCGCCCTACCGGAGGCTGTGGGCCGCCAGCCTCGAGGACCTGGGACGACACCTCGAGGAGATGCCGGATGAATCCTGACGAGCGCGACTACGGGACCGCCGAGGAGCTGACCGACGGCTGGTGGCAGCTGCGGTTCGAGCGCACCTACCCGTATCCCGTCGAGAAGGTGTGGAGGGCGGTGACCGAACCCGAGCACCTGGCCGCCTGGTTCCCGACGACGATCGACGGCCCCCGGGAGGCGGGCCACGCCCTGCGCTTCACCTTCCCCGAGGACGAGGCCCCGCCCTTCGACGGCGAGGTCCTCGCCTACCAGCCCCGGTCCGTGTTCGAGTTCCGGTGGGGGCCGGACCGGATCCGCTTCGAGGTCGCCGGGTCCGGTGCGTTCACCAACCTCACCCTCCTGCACACCTTCGACGAGCGGGGCAAAGCGGCGCGCGACGCGGCGGGATGGCATGTCTGCCTGGACGCGCTCGGGGCCGCCCTCGACGGCAGCGACAGCCCCCGGGAGCGGATGAGCGGTTGGGCCGACGTGCACCCCGGCTACGTCGAGCGTTTCGGCCCCGAAGCCTCGACGGTCGGGCCGCCGAAGCCGGCGGGCGGGTGAGCGCGCCTACAGCACGACGAGGACCTGGCCCCGCAGCCGGGCGAAGGCACCCCTGCCACCTCCTCCCCGCGATCCCCTGGCCGTCGATCGACTCGGCTGCGGAATAGCAGTTGCGAACGCCCGGCTACCAGGCGAAGAGACGACGAGGCTGCAGGGCGAAGAGGACCTGGAACCCGATGACGGGGCAAACGTCGCCCCGCTAGCTTTCCTACTACGTACCTACCCATAGTAGTATCCGAGTATGAAGCTCAGCGTGAGCCTTCCCGAGGAAGACGTCGAGTTCCTGGACCGCTACGCCGATAGCCAGGGCATCGGGTCACGGTCGGCGGTCGTGCACAAGGCGGTGCGACTCCTACGCGCGTCCCAGCTCGGACCGGCCTACGAGGAGGCGTGGGTCGAGTGGGCGGACAGCTCCGACGCCGAGCTGTGGGAGTCCACGGTCAGCGATGGGCTGAGCTGATGCGCCGGGGCGAGATTCGCCTCGTGGACCTCGATCCGACCCGAGGCGCAGAGGCGGGCAAGCGCCGACCGGCGGTCATCGTGAGCAATGACGGAGCGAACATGACCGCCGAGCGCCTGGGGCGCGGCGTCGTCACCGTCGTTCCTGTCACGTCCAATGTGGCTCGCCTATATCCGTTCCAAGTGATCCTGGATGCGGCGAGCACTGGCCTCGAGCGCGACTCCAAGGCTCAAGCTGAACAAGTCCGCTCAGTAGCCGTCGAGCGCGTCGGTTCTCGACTCGGGGCGCTCACCGGTGATCTGATCGCGGCCCTCGACGACGCGCTGCGCCTTCATCTAGCGCTCTGACCATGACGGCGGCGCGACCACAGATGCTCGAATCCCGGTCCCCAAGCGCCGGCCGGTCACATCGCGGACCGGGGCGAACCTTGTCATCGCCGCCCCGGTCCGCGACCTTGGCCTACTGGTTCTGCCCGCAGTAGAGCGAGACGTTCATGGCGTCGGTGGTGATGGCGTCGGTACCGAGAGGGGTGGCGTCCTTGCTGGAGATGGCCTGCTTGGCCGCGGTCGCCAGGTCCTGGGCCTGCGACTTGATCGACGACGGGAGATTCGGCACGTCAGCCGTGAACTGGCTGACCAGATCGGGGTGGGCGGAGAGGAACGTGAGGATGTCGGCCGGGCCCTGGGCGGACTCGGTACCGGCCGAGATCTGGTCGTTGACCCCGCAGAAGGCGGTGCTCTTCCCGGCCCCGAAGTAGGCGGGGAGCGGGTTACCGCTGCCGTCCACTCCGCAATAGGTGTCGATGTCCCCGCCGTTGGCCTGCAGCGAGGGGTTGAACAGGGCGTTGGGGTTGTTGGTCGCGACCGCGGTGTCGGCGGCCTGGAGGAGGGCCTTGGCCTCGGTGCCGACCTTGCCGGGCGGGAGGTTGGCCTTGAGGGTGGCCAGCGTCGAGGCGTGTGACTTGAGGACACTGATGAAGTCGGCGCCTGAGGTGACACTGCTGGACGCCTTGTCCAACGTGGTGTTGGCACTGCAGAACGCCGTCTTGCTGGCGCTCGCTGCCGAGGTCGACGTGGTGCCCGAGGCAGCCGGGGCGCTGCCGCTGCTGCCACATGCCGCTCCGCCGATGGCCACCAGGCCGAGGACAACCGCGCTGGGAGTGAGGAACCGTCTCATCTGTTGAGCCCTTCGTTCGCCGAACGCGGCAGGGTACCCCAGGTCCCCCCTGCTGTCAGGGACTCAAATACGGTGCGCGATGCCTGTTACGGCAACGGCCGTGTCGGTCGTCGTCACGAGGTGACCGAGCCGGGCGGGGGGACGGCCCCCGGGCCGGTCTTCGAGCACGCCAGCGCCGCCGGGGTGTCTCCAGGAGGGGCCAGCCTGGGCAGCTTGGGGAAGGTCGGGGCGTGGCGGGCCAGCGCACCGAGATCGAGGAAGTCGGTCAGATCGTTGGCGTTGGCGTCCCGGTAGGTGAGGGCGGGCAGGTTCCACTTCCGCTCGACCATGGCCAGGATCGAGGTGTGGTCGTAGAGCCGGTGGCTCACGTAGCCCCGCTTGGCGTAGGGGGACACGATCACGGCCGGCACCCGGAATCCGTACCTGGCGTACCCGTCGTAGCTCGCCTCACCCGGCTGCACCATCGGCGGGACGGCATCGGGCGCGAGGGCGGAGGGGGGAGGGACGTGGTCGTAGTAACCGCCCCCTTCGTCGTAGGTGACGACGAGCATGGTGCTCGGCCAGAGCGGGGACGACCCGAGGGCGTCCACCACCCGGGCCAGAAGCCCCTCGCCCACGGCGATGTTCTGCGGGTTCTCCTGCGACTGGGTGCCGTAGTCGGGATCGAGGAGGGTGAACGACGAAAGGTTCCCCGCCGCCGAGTCGTTGTAGAACTGGTCGAAACCGGCGTGGTGCAGCGCCTCGGTGGGACCGTCGGTGACGGGGAACAGCTCGGGCGTCGCTCCCGTCGGGTAGCTGGCGGCGTAGTCGGTCCAGCTGATCCCGTGGGTGTCGAGCTCGTTGAAGATGGTCGGGTCCGGCGTGGCCAGCCCGGCGTCGGGCACGGCGTTGCCCGGGCTGGTTCCGATGTCGTCGGTCATGCCCGCCGCGGTGGCGGCCACGAGGAAGCGCCGCTCGGGATCGGTCTGGGCCAGGGCCGAGGAGAACCAGCGGTCGGCGATCGGGAAGGTCGACGCCAGGCTGTAGGTGAACGGGAGGTCGGCGCCGGTCCAGTAGCCCATGGCCACCCCGCCGACGATCCGGGTGGTGGCGGGGCTGATCGGAGTGCGGACGAAGCCGTCGTTGCGCCCGTTGTCATAGGCGTTGTGGCTGGCCGCCCACTCCTGGCTCGGGGTGGAGGAGAGCTGGCACGTCGTCGGCATGTGGAATGCGTGCTGCACCCTCCCGTCCGGGTACGGGTTGGTGGCGGTGGGCGCGCCGTTGCGGCCCCGCGCCAGGCCGTCCCCCCGGCCCAGCATCCCGAAGAGGTTGTCGAAGGTGTGGTTCTCGAGCATGAGCACCACGATGTGGCTCACGCCCGGCAGGGTGTCGGTCCCCGCCGCCCGGGCCGGGTCGGGCACCGCGCCGGGCGTGCGGAGCTCGGAGTGGCCGTGGGCGGCCAGGGCGGGGCGGGCCCACGCCGGCGCCGCCGCCGGGCTGCCGCGTGCCCCCCGGCCCGGGCCGACCAGGCCGGAGGCCAGCGCCACCGCCGCCAACCCGAGCGTGCCCAGAACGGCCCCCCGCCGACGCCTCATCCCGACCGGTTGCATCGGAGGGCCTTATTCGACCCGCCGGGCTCAGGGTCCTACTACGCGAGGAACAACGTGACCGGGGTTCTCACGGCCTGGGCCTCGAGGACCAGATTGAACGGCGTTTGGGCGGCCCTTGGCATCCCGGCGCCGCTTGTCCTCCACGTCGTGGAGGGCGGGGATCCACGAGCGGGCCAGGTCGCCGATGTAGGCGGGACCGAAGAAGCGCTCGGCGGCCCCGAACACCGCAGATTGAGACGCGGGCGATCATCCCCCTGGTGTCTCGGCCAGCACGGGAGCGGTCGGTGCTACCCGTTGTCGGGCCGAAGGGGAGCCGGCGTCCGCGCCCTCAGGAGTGATCGATCAGGTAGCGCCACTTCCCGTCATCACCGCGCCGCATCACCTCGGTGGCCCGCACTGGGATGAGGGTCGCCTCGGTTGAGTCAGGGGACTCCAGGCGGACCGTCGCCACGAGATGAGCAACGGCCAGGTTGCCGTCCCGGACGATCTCGCGGGACTCGATGTCGAGGGCCAGGAACTGGCCCATGGCCGACATCCCTTCCCACGTCGCCTTGATCTCGTCCCTGCCCCGGGCCCGGACCTCCATGGTCGCCATCACCAGAAGGGCGTCCTCCTCGTAGAGGTCGGCCAGGGCCGAGAAGTCATTGGTCACGGCCGCCTTCTCGAATTCCACGATCACGTCTTCGGGGGAATCGGCCATCTCCACCTCCCTGTGGTCCGCGGGAACTGCGTCAACATCGAGTGTGTCCGCCACCCGGCGCGTGGACAAGGGGGGAAATCGGGCGGACCGGAAGCTTTGAGCCATCTCGGGCGCCCGGGGCCGGGCCGATGGGGGGGCTCCACCTGTGGGAGGGCTCCACCTGTGGGAGGACTCCAGCTGAAGGCCCGGTCAGGCAGGCGTGACCGCCCCCGGGGGAGGGATCACCCCGGGCCCGGTGGTGAGACATCCGGAGAGCGGGACCGGGTTGGCGGCGCTCGGGAGCTTCGGCGGCACCAGGAACGCCGGGGGGGCTTCGAGGTCCACCATGTCGAGCAGGTTGGCGGCGTTGGCGTCACGCGCCGTCAGGGCCGGCAGGTTCCACTTGGTCTCGACCAGCTTGAGCACCGAGGTGTGGTCGTAGGTGACGTGCGACACGTAGTTCTTCCTGGCGTACGGGGACACCACGCCGGACGGCACCCGGAGCCCGTACCGGTCGAACTTCCCGGGCGGATCGATGGGCAGGAGTTGGGGAGCGACGTCGTCGGGCGGCACTGCCGCCGGAGGGGGCACGTGGTCGTAGTACCCGCCTGACTCGTCGTAGGTCCACAGGAGGAGGGTCTTCGACCACCCCGGCCCGTCCATCACCGCGTTGACGACCCGGCCGAGGAACTGGTCCCCGTACTGGACGTCCTGGGGGTCCTCCTCCGACTGCTTGTTGTAGTCGGGGTCGACGATGCAGAAGGCGGGCAGGCGGCCCGCCGCCGCATCCGCGTAGAACGACGCGATCGGGGCCAGGCGGGAGGCGATCGGAGCCTGCTTGAGGAGGGGGAGGAACACGCCCGCGGTCGGAAGGTTGGTGTAGTAGTTCCTCCAGGCGATGCCGTACCGGTTGAGGGTGTCGAAGATGGTCCCGTTGGGCGGCAGGACGGTGGGGAGGGTGTCGATGGTAAGACCCAGAGAGGTCCCTGCCAGCAGGTACCGGCGGTTGGGGTAGGTCTGGGCCATGACCGAGCAGAAGTAGCGGTCCGCGACCGGGAAGACCTGGGCCAGCCCGACGGTGAAGGGCAGATCGGCGGAGGTGAAGTAGCCCATCGACACCGGACCGCTGGCACTGGTGACGAAGCCGTCCATCCTCCCCCCGGCGTAGCTGGCGTGGGTGGCCGACCAGGAGTTCGACGGATGGGACTTCGGCTGGCACGGGGTCGGCATGGGGAAGGCGTGGACCAGGTTGCCGTGCCCGTCCGGATTGGTCGCGGTGGGAACGCCGTTGTTCAGCCTGAACCCGTCACCCCGCCCCGACATCCCGAGGATGTTGTCGTAGGAGTGGTTCTCCATCATCACGACGACGATGTGCTCGATCTGGGGCAGGGTGTCGGTGCCGGCGGCGAGGTGGGGGAAGGGGAGCGACCCGGCTGTCCGGCCGGTGGTCGGGACGCCGGCGAAGGCCATTCCGGGCACCGTGGTCCTGGTCCTCACGGCGGAGGAGGAGGGACGCCCGGCCGAGCCGCTGCACGCGGACAGCACCGCCCCGGCCCCGCCGGCCACCATGGCCCCCAGGAAGCTGCGGCGGGGAAGGAGGGGCGCCGGAGAAGGCTGGGAATCTCGGATCACTGGTGAGGCTGGCCTTCCCCCGACGAGGTTGAGCTTCTCCCGGCCGGTAGTCAACCAGGCGATCCGCAGGTCGGGTGGTCCGTACAGGCGCCGGGTTGCGGACTAGTCCGAACGGGTCATTTCGTAAATGGGTCTGGTCGGATTTGTCCGTCTTGGGATATAAGACTCTTTGTGGTAGATAACGCGCTCTCCGTGGCGGCGGCCCGGCGTGACTCCTCGTAGAGCCGCCGCCGAAGCGTCGATCGCCGCCAACGTCGCCACCCAGCTGGCCGACCACGACGGCGACGTCCTGGCCCGCTACCGCCTCGGCGACTCCTGGCAGCTGGAGTACGTGTCCGCCTCGGTCGAGCAGCTCCTCGGCTACACGCCGGCCGAGCTGGCCGCCGGCAACTCCTTCGTGCTGGGCCTGGTCCATCCCGACGACCGGTCGAACCTGGCGGACCCGTTCGGCTCCCGGCCCGGCACCGCCGAGCTGCGTCTCCGTCACCGGGACGGCCACTGGGTGTGGACCGAGCTCCGGGTGGCGCCGGTCCCGGAGAAGGACGGCACGCTCATGTGGGTCGACGCCGTGGTGCGCGACATCCGCTCCCGGAAGGCGCTCGAGGAGGCCCTGGCCCAGCGGGGCCTGCACGACCCGCTGACCGGGCTGCCCAACCGGACCCTGCTGCTCGACCGCCTGGAGGGGGCTATAGCCCGGGCCCGGCGCAGCGGCCGCAACGTGGCGGTGGTGCTGGTCGACGTGGACCGCTTCAAGCTGGTCAACGACACCTACGGGCACGCCGCCGGAGACGAGCTGCTCCGCACCCTGGCCGGGCGGCTGGCGGAGGCGGTCCGGGCCACCGACACCGTCGGTCGCATCGGGGGGGACGAGTTCGTCGTCGTGTGCGACGGGCTGACGACCCCCGAGGACGCCGTGGAGATGTGCGAGCGGGTCCGCCTTCCTCTCTGCCAGCCGGTGCAGGTCGGCGACGGTCACGTTCAGGTCTCGGGCAGCATCGGCCTGGCCATCGGGGGGCCCGACTCCACCGCCGAGCGACTGCTCGGGGAGGCGGACGCCGCCATGTACCGGGCCAAGGAGCAGGGCCGCAACCGGGCCGAGGTGTACGACGAGACGATCCGCGAGCGGGCCCGCCGCCGCCTCGAGCTGGAGGCGGCCCTGCGCGACGCCCTGGTGTCGGGCGGGATCCGGGTCCACTTCCAGCCCGTGGTCTCGGTGGTCGACGGCCGGGTGGTCGAGTGCGAGGCGCTGGCCCGTTGGCGCCACGCCGGGGTGGACGTCGAGCCGGGGGAGTTCATCCCCGTCGCCGAGGACGCCGGTCTCATCGGGGCCCTGGGTCGGGTGGTGATGACCGAGGCGTGCCGGCAGGCGGTCAGCTGGCCCGATCCGCTGGCGGTCTCGGTCAACCTGTCACCGCGGCAGCTCTCGGAGCGCAGCGTGGTCCAGATGGTCGAGGACGTGCTGGCCGAGACCGGGCTCCCGCCGTCCCGGCTGTGCCTCGAGATCACCGAGAGCGCCATGGTCGACGACCTCGAGTCGGCCCGCCTCACGCTGGCCCGGCTCCACCGCCTCGGTGTGCGCCTCAGCCTCGACGACTTCGGCACCGGGTACTCCTCCCTGGTCCATCTGCGCCAGCTCCCCTTCCACCAGCTGAAGGTGGACCGCAGCTTCGTGGCCGGGCTCGGCTACGAGCCGAGCGACACGGCCATCGTGGCGGGGGTGGTGAGCCTCGGCCATGCCCTCGGGATGCTGGTCGTGGCCGAGGGCGTGGAGACCGAGACCCAGGTGGGAGAGCTGTGCGCCCTCGGGTGCGAGCTCGGCCAGGGGCGGTTCTGGTGCCCCCCGCTGTCCGGGCCCGACGTGGCGCGCTGGTTGGCCGAGCACCGGCCCGATCCGGCCGGCCAGGTCGAGATCGACCTGCGCCAGGAGGCCGGGCGCTACGGCGTGCTGCTGGTCGACGACTCCAGCGACATGCGCTTCTTGATGCGCACCGCCATCCGGGCGGCCCGCGGCCCGCTCCGCGTCCTCGGCGAAGCCAGCGACGGCACCCAGGCGGTCGCCGCGGCCGGCGAGCTCCAGCCCGACGTGATCCTCCTCGACCTGGTGATGCCCGACCGGGGCGGCATCGACGTGCTCCCCGAGCTGCTGCGGGTGTCCCCGGACAGCCAGGTGATCGTGATGTCCGGCTTCGTCTCGCCGGCGCTGGAGCAGTCGGCCCTCGACGCCGGCGCCCGGGCCTACATAACCAAGGGCGTTCCTCTGCCGGTCGTGCTCCAGCGGGTGGCCGACGTGGCCCTGGCCGGGGCCCCGGCCGCCTGACGGGCCGGATCCGGCGGGCCGTCCCCGGCGAAAATATCCGCAAGAGGAGTGTCCGGATCTCAGGTTCCCCCCGATATGTCCGATTCATCCCCCAGGCGGTGGTTACCGGCGGGAGGCTGGCATGGCGGTACGGGCGGTGGTCATCGATGACAGCGACGACATCCGGCTCCTGCTCCGCATGGCGCTCGGGGCCGACGGGTTCGAGATCGTGGGTGAGGCGGTCGACGGCCGGGCCGGGATCGAGGTCGTGGCCGGCCACCAGCCCGATGCGGTCATCCTCGACGTGATGATGCCGGTGATGAACGGCCTCGACGCCCTGCCGGAGATCCGAAGGGTGGCTCCCGGCACCCCGGTCGTCCTCTACTCCTCGGTGGGCACCGACGAGATGGACGAGCGGGCCCGGGATGCCGACGCCGTCGTGGTGAAGGAGGCCGGCGTGTCGAGGCTGGCCGTCACGCTCAGGGAGATCCTGGCGCGGAAGGTTCCGTCGATCCTCTGACCGCGGGCCCGGGGGCGCGGACGGGGGACAGCTCCGGGTACCCGGTCGCCGGTAGGCGGCTCAGCGCCTCGAGCGCCATCTCGGCCCCCTCGTCGAGCAGGTCGGACGAGCCGACGGGGTCGGCCCGCCGGGCCAGGTCGAGGGAGGAGCGGGCCGCGCCGGTGAATGCCGCGTTCCGGTAGAGGCCGGCGGTCCACAACAGGTTCTGGGCCCATATGGCGTCGTAGGGCGGGATCCCGTAGGTGTGGTGGACCCTGAAGTAGGCCATGGAGCGCCGGGCCAGATCGACGGCATCAACCAGCGGGTGCCGAGCCGGATCCACGGTCGCCAGGGCGGCCATGGCGCCGACCACGATGCCCTGGTTGTAGGTGAGCTTGTCGGCGTCGATCGTCGCCGGTCCGGTGTCGTCCCCGATGTGGTCGTCGTACAGGCCGGTCCCCCGGTCCCGGAGGTTGTGCTCGACCCAGTCCAGGATGCGGGCGCTCCAGGTCAGGTAGCTCGACTGGCCCGTCTCCGCATAGAGGGCGCTGCCGAGGACGACGGCGGGGGCGTTCGACACGACCGCCTTCTCGTGGTCGGTCCCACCGTCGGTGTGGCTCTTCCAGTAGATGCCGCCATGGCGCGGGTCCCAGTTGGCGATAGCCATGCGGAAGACCGCCGCCGCCCTGGCCAGATCGGCCCGGTGCCCGGTCGTGAGGTAGTCCTGGTCCACCGCCAGGGCCATCCACAGACTGTCGTCCACCCGCGGCGGGTCGGGATGAAAGTGGATGGCGGCCGGCCCCTGGTCGAAGGCGGCCGGCGCCTTGCCGTAGGAGGTGTCCCAGTAGGAGGCGTCGATGGCGGCGACGTTGTCCTCGACGTCGGTGCGGCAGGCTTGGCCACCAGGCCGGAGGGACGTGAAGTACAAAGCGTTGAGGGCGTGGTAGTCCGACCAGATGCTCGCGTACCAGCCGATCTCGTAGTTCCGCAGGAGATTGGTGTTGGTCTCGAACTCCGACTCCAACCGGGCGCACGGTTGCGCTGGACGGTCCCGGACAACGGGGACGGCTCTGGTCACGGCCGCGACGAGGTCGGATGCCGCCAGGTCCCCCAGCACGGAGGCCTGATGATGCCCGGGCACTCGTGGCACCCACACCAGGACGGCCACGATCACCACGGCCGCGGCCCACCGGCGCCGCCGCCTCCGGGACGACGACCGCTCGGCCGAGGTCCGCGCCCGGGCCGGGTCCAGCATCACTTTCATCGGAGGGTCTCTTCTACACGAGTGACGGTGGCAGCATCCCGCCGCCGAGCTCGGGTGGCGGCACCGGCGCAGGGAGCTTCCCGGCGTCGGATCGAGGTATGGCATCATCGGCGGGTGGCGTTCGAACCCCTGTCCTTCACCTGCCCGCGGTGTCAACGACCGGCTGAAGCGCTGACCTACGGGCCCTGTGGGCAGTGTCGTGACGAGTTGCGGGCCCGGTTCCGCTCCGAGGGCAGGGACATCGAGGTGGCCGAGTACGAGCCGAAGATGAACGTGGTCCCGAACCAGGTGGCGCTCAAGGAGTGACCCGGACCCGCCAGGCCGCATGAGCAGCGCCCTGCCGTACGACGACGGCCGCATCTCCTGCGACGACCACGGGCTCAGGGTCGCCTGGTACTACCCCTGGGGGACCAAGCGGATCCCGTACGCCTCGATCCGCGGGGTCAGCGATCTCCGACTGTCCGGGGCCAATCGCCTCCGGCGCTGGCGCATCTGGGGGTCGGGGGACTTCGTCCACTGGTGGAACCTCGACCCCGGACGGCCCAAGAAGTCGGTGGCGCTGGTCCTGGACACCGGTGGCCGCATCCGGCCCACCATCACGCCCGACGACCCCGACGCCGTGCGACGGATTGTCACGGAGCGGCGCGGCGCCTGATCAAACCGGTTCGTAGGTGCCGGTGACCGCTACGATGGCTCCCGGAACGGGCGGGTCGGGCGGATCTCGCCGGGGAGGGCCCATGGCGACCGTGAGCGTGCGGTACATCGTGAACGACGTCGACGAGGCGATCGCCTTCTACGCGGGCTCACTGGGGTTCACAGAGGTGATGCATCCGGCCCCGAGCTTCGCCATGCTCACCCGCGGAGACCTGCGCCTCGTCCTGTCGGCGCCCGGTGGAGGGCCGGGAGGGGGAGCGGCCATGGCCGACGGCACGCTGCCCACGCCGGGAGGCTGGAATCGATTCTCCCTCGAGGTGGACGACCTCGACGAGCTGGTCGAGAAGCTCCGAGGACGCGGTGTCCGGTTCCGCAACGAGATCGTGCAGGGAGCGGGCGGCAAGCAGACGATCGCCGAGGACCCCTCGGGCAATCCGGTGGAGCTGTTCCAGCCCACCATCGACGAGGCGAGACTCTCCGACGCCGACACGAGGGCCTGAGCCGGCCGGTCTCCGCGGGGTGACCGGTTGCTCCACGCTCCGATATGGAGCGCTGCGCCTGTGACCCACGCCCACGATCACCACCACGTCGACGAGAGCACGGACCGCCGCTCCCTGCTGATCGCCCTCGGGCTGATCAGCGCCTTCATGGTCGCCGAGGTGACGGCGGCGGTCCTGGCCCACTCTCTGGCCCTCTTGGCCGATGCCGGTCACATGCTCATCGACGCCGGGGCCCTGGCCGGCGCCTTGTGGGCCATCCGCCTGGCGGCCCAGCCGGTGTCGGCGCGCTGGAGCTACGGATTCAAGCGGGCCGAGATCCTCGCCGCCTCGGTGAACGGTGTGACCCTGGTCGTCGTCGGCGGGATCGTGCTGGTCGCGGCGGTTCAGCGCCTCCTGCACCCGATCCGGGTGGCCGGCCCCACCATCCTGGCCGTGGCGCTGGCCGGGGTGGTCGTCAACGTGTCAGCCACCTGGGTGCTGGCGGGGGCCAGGAGCTCAGGGCTCAATGTGGAGGGAGCCTTCCAGCACATCGTCACCGACGCGGCCGGATTCATCGCCACAGCGGTGGCGGCAGCCGTGATCATCACCACCGGATACCGGCGGGCCGACGCCATCGCCTCACTGGTGGTGGTCGGGCTGATGGGTCGGGCGGCATGGGGCCTGCTGCGGGCGTCCGGGCACATCCTGCTCGAGGGAACCCCCGAAGGTGTCGATCTCGATGCCGTCCGCCGTCATCTGCTGGCGGCGGACGACCACGTCCTGGAGGTCCACGACCTCCATGCCTGGGTGCTCACGTCCAGCCTCCCGGCCATCTCGGCCCACGTCGTGGTGGACGACTCCTGCTTCGCCGACGGGCACGCCCCGCAGATTCTCGACGCCCTCCAGGCGGCTCTGATCGGTGAGTTCGACGTGGAGCACTCGACCATCCAGCTGGAGATGGCCGGCCACTCCGAACACGAGCTCGGCGCGCACTGACCACCACCGGCTCCCAGGCGCGGGGCGCCGGCCGATCTCAGGCCGGGCCGGGCCACCTCGCCAGCTCATAGGCGTAGGTGGCCGGGAACCGGAAGCTGCCATCAGGCGAGTAGGGCCCCAGCCGCTCGGCCAGCTCGTGTTCGAACTCCTCCGACTTGGTGCCGAGGGCGCTCCGGTTGAGCATCGACGTCGAGTACAGAAAGCCGATCAGCGTCTCCACCGTCCACGTCTGATCGGCGCTGAACCCGAACCTGCCGAGGTAGTCGAACCCGGCCCGCCGGAGGACAGCCTCGTGGGGATCGCTCTCCATTACGGACGCCCAGCCGGCGGGAACCCGGTCCGTGGTGCCGGCCCGGGCCATCCACTCGACGATGAGGTCCTCCAGGGCCTTCTGCCACGGGAGGTCCCCCTGCGAGGGCGTATCGCCCCACACGATTGCGACCCCGCCCCCGGGGCCGGCCCACGACCGCATCCGCTCGGCCACGACCCGGCGCTTCAGGCGGTGGAAGGCGTTACCGACGGTGATGAGCTCGAAGGATCCATCGAGGGCCACGGTCTCGGCCGATCCGGTCACCCACCTGATGTTGTCCGCACCCGCCGCCGCCTTGGTCCGCCCGAACTGAACGGCATCCGGCTCCTGGTCGACCGCAACCACCTCGACGAAGTGCGGTGAGAGCGGAAAGGCCACCTGTCCGGTGCCGCACGCCAGGTCCAACAGCCGCCCCGTCCCCGACACCGGCAGCCTCCCGAGGAGGTCGTCGAACAGCGTCTCGGGATATGGCGGCCGGTACCGGTCGTAGTAGGGGGCGGCCCCCCGATAGAGATCGGTCCGGAACACGGGGTCTGTCGTCACGCCGCCACTGCGACGCCGCCGCTCATCGTGGGCAGGGACCTCCTGCGTCAGTGCTCGGGCGTGTCCGTGATCGTGGCGTCGGGGTCGAGCCCGATGTGGTCGCAGATGTTGGTGACCAGGAGCCGCCGGCGCAGGCCCTCTTCCATGCCGTCGAACGCGTCCTTGATGTACTGCCGGGACGTCGGGAAGGTCCCGACCGAGTGGGGAAAGTCACTGCCCCAGACGAACTTCTCCAACGGGACCAGGTGCCCCATCTCGAGCATCGGGGCGTCCCGCACCATCCCGAAGAGCGTGTGCTCGAGGATGTACTCCGAGGGCTCCTTCTCGAGCTTCAGGTCGAACCAGTCGTTGAACTCGTGGTAGTTCCGGTCCATGTAGTACAGCATCCCGGGGATGTAGGCGCAGTTGAGCTCAGCGAAGTAGAAGCGGATCTCCGGGAAACGGTCGAACACGCCGTGGACGATGAGCTGGGCCAGGGTGGCCGCCGGTGCCATCGGCGCATGCTGTGACATGGCCGCCTCCACTGACCACTGGGAGGTGTCGGCCCTGGGGTCACCCCTCCAGACCGCCCCGCCGAAGCTGAAGTGCGGCGACAGCGCCAGTCCCAACTCCAGCGCCGACTCCCAGAAGCGGTCGTCCTCAGGCTTGGGCGCCCCGGATCCGTTCGGGAACTGCCGGAGCTGGATCGACTTGAAGCCCAGCTCCTTGGCGCGCTTCAGCTCTTCCATGGCGGCCTCGATGCCGCACGTGGGGATCAGGGCGTTGCCGATGAGACGGTCCGGCGCCACCGAGCAGTACTCCTCGGCCAGCCAGCTGTTGTAGGCCTGGACGATGGACAGGTAGATCTGCTTGTCGGCGATGGACTCGATGAACCCGGCCACGAACACCGGGGCGAAGAGCACCTCGGCGTCGACCCCGTCGATGTCCTGCTCGTGGAGCCGCTGGGTGCCGTCACCCGCTCCCTCCCGGGGGGACCCGTCCTCGTTGAAGTAGCTGGCGTTGGCGAACTTCACCGGTCCCCGGCCCTTGATGTTCTGGCCGTTGTGGAGCATGGGCTGGCCCTCCACCAGCCAGCCGTCGGAGCCGTCGGGGAGCCGGATGAGGCGGGGCGCCCGGTCCTTGTACTTCTCCGGGACGTATCTGACCCAGCCCGTCGGCGGAGTCTCCACGTGTCCGTCCCCGGAGATGATCCCGTACTTTCGAGCCACAACCGCCCCCTTGGTCCCACCCGATCCGTCCTGCGCCGACATCATCCCCCATCTTGTCGGCCGCCGGGGCACCGTTCCCGGCAAGGAGCTGGAGATCAGCTTTCGGAGGTCTCCCGCCCCCCGGCCCCAGGACAGGGATGGTTTGTGCCTGGTCGGGCGATGAGTTCCCGAGGCCGCCGCCGTCAGACCTGGTACCCGGGTTATGACACGGGAGACGGCAGGACCTCCGCCGGCACATCGGCTTTCCGCCTTTCCCCCCGGACCATCTCGCCAACTCCCTGGCCCACCTCGGTTTGATCTCAGCTCCGGAGCGATGACGATCCGCTGCGGTCGAGGTGTCCAGCGATCACTGACTCTCCAGATCGGGGGGCCGCAGCTCGGCCCAGCCGAGGACCGACTCGAGCTGCCGTGAGAGCCCGACCAGGGTTGCCTCGGACCCCGGGCCGCCGAGGAGCTGGCCACCGACCGGCAGGCCGGCCGGCGTGAGCCCGATCGGGACGCTGGCGGCCGGCAGGGCCACGAAGTTCCACAGTGAGGTGAACGGGTAGAAGCGCGACATCTGCAGGCCGTCACGAACCAGACCCTTCCCGGACCAGGGCTCGATGGCCGGCGGGGGAACGGCCATCGTCGG
>DASUHN010000351.1 GCA_036273495.1 Acidimicrobiales bacterium
CGCCACCTGCTCGGCGTCGCGGACGTCGCACGCCACGAACTCGGCGCCACCGATGGCGCCGGGCTCGGGCTCCTTCCGACCGCACGCCACGACCGCCGACCCGGCGGCCAGGAAGGCGTCGGTGATGCCGCGGCCCACCCCGCGCGTCCCGCCCGTCACGAGCACCACGCTGCCGCTGAAGTCGAAGGAGATCCGCACCGCTCAGCGCCCGTCCAGCTCGGCTATGACCTGGTCACCGAAGGCCGCCAGCGTGGCCGGCGGGGCGAAGTCGGTGAACCACACGTAGAACCGCTCGACCCCCCGGTCCCGGAGGCGGCGGAAGCCGTCGACCAGCTCGGGTCCGGTGCCGATGGACATGCCGTCCCAGTTCGGGAAGCGGCGCGCCGCCAGCGCCTCCACGTCGGCGCGCTGGTCCTCCGACGGGACCCACGCCACCATCTGCTGGACCGAGGTGCGGGCCTTACCGGTCCGGGGGCGCAGCTCCTCGAGCCGGTCGAGGGCGTAGATCGGCAGGTTCCACCAGTCGGCGTGGGCCGCCACCAGCTCGAGGGTGCGCGGCCCCGCCCCCCCGATGACGACCGGGATCTCCCCCAGCGGCGTGGGCTTCTGGGCCCCGGCCCGCACCCGGTGGAAGCGGCCCGAGAAGTCCACGGTGTCACCGGACCACAGCAAGCGGATCACCTCCAGCGTCTCGGCCAGGCGGTCCACCCGCTCGCGGGCGTCGGTGGTCCCGACGCCGAAGATCTCGAGCTCGGCGGGGACCGAGCCCCATCCGATGCCCAGCTCGAACCGACCGCGCGACGCGTGGTCGATCGAGACCGCCTCGCGGGCGAGCACGGCGGGGTGGCGGAAGGCGTCGCACAGCACGAGGTGACCGATGCGCAACGTCGAAGTGTGGGCCGCCAGCCAGGTGGCGGTCACCATCGCCTCGTACATCGGCTGGTCCAGCGCCATCGGCGGAGCCAGGTGGTCCATGAGCCCGAGACCCTCGAATCCGGCGCTCTCGGCCGCCCGGGCCCGCTCCACCATGGTCTCGAGGGTCATGCGCATCTGCGGGAGGTAGAGGTGGAAGCTCACGGGGGCCATTGTGCGAGATTGTGGCACCGGTCATCGCCGGCCGCGGTGGCCGACCGTCGCCGCCGGCCCCGCGACGGAGGGAAGGAGATCGGGTGGAGCTCGAGCTAGACAACGATCAGCACCTGTTCTGGGAGACGAGCCGGAAGTTCATCGAGAGCTCCTGTCCCCTCGCGACCGTCCGCCAGCTCTACGACGATCCCGACGGCTTCGACCGGGGGTGGTGGCGCCAGGTGGCGGAGCTGGGATGGACGTCGATGTTGGTCCCCGAGGAGCACGGCGGAGGCACGGTCTCGGGTAACGGGCTGCTCGACCTGGTGCTGGTGGCCGAGGAGATGGGCCGGTGGGTCTCCCCCGGTCCGTTCCTCCCGACCAACGTGGTGGCGGCCACGGTGGCCCGGTCGGGCTCGGCCGAGCAGAAGAAGGACCTGCTCGGCGCGGTCGTGGCCGGGGAGCTCACCGCGGCGTGGTGCTTCGACGAGCCGGGGACCCGGTGGGGCCCGGCCGGGGTGGGGCTGACGGCCCGGGGCGACGGCGGCGATTTCGTGCTGGCGGGCATCAAGTCACCCGTCGAGGCGGCGGCACAGGCCGACCGGCTCCTCGTGACCGCCCGGACCGGGGAGGGCCTCGGCCAGTTCCTCGTCCCCGCCGACGCCCCCGGGGTCCGCGTTACCCCGCTCCGCAGCCTCGACTTCTGCCGGCGGTTCGCCACGGTGTCGTTCGAGGACGTGCGGGTCCCCGAGTCCGCCGTCGTCGGTGCCCCGGGCGGGGCCGCCGGGGACGTCGAGATCCAGATCCAGCTGGCGGCGGCGCTGCAGTGCGCCGAGACGGTCGGCGCCGTCGACCGGGTCTTCGAGTTCACGACCCAGTACGCCTTCGACCGCTTCTCGTTCGGACGCCCGCTGGCGTCGTACCAGGCCCTGAAGCACCGCTTCGCCGACATGAAGACGTGGCTGGAGGCGTGCCACGCCACCGCCACCTCCGCCGCCCGCGGCGTCCAGGAGGGCGCCGACGACGCCGGCGATCTGGCCAGCGTGGCCAAGTCCTACGTCGGCGAGCGCTCGGTGGACATCATCCAGGACTGCGTGCAGATGCACGGTGGCATCGGCGTGACGTGGGAGCACGACATCCACCTCTACCTCCGCCGTGCGACCGTCAACCGCGAGACGTACGGAACGCCCGCCGACCATCGGGAGCGCCTCGCCTCGCTCCTCGGGATGTAGGAAGGAAACCACGATGGCCCAAGACACGACCGCCCCCGAGGACCTGGACTCCTTCCGCCTCCGGGCCCGCACCTGGCTGGCGGACAACCTTCCCCGCATCGCTCAGGGCACCGCCGCCATGGACCTCCAGGAGTCCCAGCAGGCCGACCCGACCCGGGCGCGGGAGCTGCAGCGCAAGCTGTTCGACGGCGGCTTTGCCGGGATCTGCTACCCGAAGGAGTACGGCGGCCAGGGCCTGCCCCGGGAGCACCAGCGGGCGTTCAACGAGGAGTCGGCGCCGTACGAGATGCCGCTGGTGTTCAACATCCCGACGCTGTCGATCCTGGCCCCGACCATCCTCGACTTCGGAACGGAGGAGCAGAAGAAGCGCCACCTCCCCGCCATCCTCCGGGGCGAGGAGCTGTGGGTGCAGTTCCTCTCCGAGCCCACCGGGGGGTCGGATCTGGCCGGCGTCCTCACGCGCGCCACCCGGGACGGGGACGTCTGGGTGCTGAACGGCTCGAAGATCTGGAGCTCGGGTGCCTTCCGCTCCGACTACGCGCTGTGCCTGGCCCGCACCGACTGGGAGGCGCCCAAGCACCGCGGCCTCACCATGTTCATCGTGAAGATCCACCAGCCCGGGATCGAGATCCAGCAGATCATGATGGTCAACGGGATGCGCGAGTTCTGCCAGGAGTTCTTCACCGACGTGCACCTGCCCGCCGAGAACGTGCTCGGCGCGGTCAACGACGGCTGGACGGTCGCGTCCCGGCTCCTGTACCACGAGCGGGAGGCGGTGGGAGGCGGCTCCCAGTACGTCAGCGGCATGAGCGTCGGCGCCCGGTCGGGCCCGATGCGCGACCTGGCCGACCTGGCCATCGCCAAGGGCCGGGCCGGGGACGCCCGGGTGCGCCAGCTGGTCGGCGAGGCCCACGCCAACGACGCCGTCCAGCGCCAGCTCATCGAGCGGATCGGCGCCTCCATCCGCCTCGGGGTGCTGCCGCCGCCGGCGGGGGCCATTCCCCGGCTGTACGGGGGGATGAACTCGGTGCGGCGCTCCAGCATCGGCCTCGACATCGCCGGTGCCGACGCCGTGGCATGGGCCGACGACGATTCACCCGAGGAGGGCATCGGCACCTTCTTCGTCATGCGCCAGGGATCGTGCCTGGGCGGCGGCAGCACCGAGATGGCGCGCAACATCATCAGCGAGCGGGTGCTGGGGATGCCCCGGGAGTACGCCGCCGACCGGGACAAGCCGTTCGACCAGGTGCAGCGGAACCGCATGCCCAGCCGCTGACGGTCGGGTCCGGGCCGGCTCAGGCCCCCTGGCCCCACACGGAGAGCAGCTCGTCGGTCGTGGTGAGGCGCGCCACCATGGCGTAGGTGTTCTCGAGCATGGCCCGGCCGTAGTCCGGGGGGATCCCGATCACGGCGTCGGTCGGCATGACCACGTGGTAGCCGCGGTCGACGGCCCCGATGACCGTGCCGGCCAGGGCCACGTTCAGGGACACCCCGGTGGCGACGATCGTCGACACGCCGAGGTTGCGCAGCACGGGGTCGAGGCCGGTCTCGGTCATCGGCGTCATGCCGTGGAGCCGGGAGATCACGATGTCGGCCGGGTCGACCGAGATGTCGGGGACCACCTCCAACCCGGCCGGGTCGGGCGCCGCCCCCTGCCGGCGCTCCCGCTCGTTGCGGCCCGCGAACCGGGTGTTGCGCCCCGCCCCCTTGCCGTCGTCGCGCCGGCCGGCGGTCCCGTGCACGATCTGCACCCCGGCCCGCCGCCCGCCCTCCACCAGCCGGCCGATGACCGGCAGCACCGGGGTGGCGGCCTCGACGATGGCGTGGAGGCTGGACAGGTCCCCGACCACCATCCGCTGGCACTCGCTCACCAGGATGGCCGTGCGGGCGGGCGCCACCAGCTCCGGATCGAGGGGCACGGGCCGAGTGTAGACGGCTTGTGCCGCCGACGAGACACGGTTATCATGTTTCTCGCGCCAGACCGAAGGAGGACCGCCGTGTCCGCTCGTCTCGGATTCCCGGTGTTCGACGCCGACAACCACCTGTACGAGACCCGGGAAGCCCTCACCAAGTACCTGCCCGACCCGTACCGCGGCGCCATCGACTACGTCGACGTTCACGGGCGCACCAAGATCGTGGTGCGGGGTCAGATCACCGACTACATCCCCAACCCGACCTTCGACCGGGTGGGCCGGCCCGGCGCCCAGGAGGAGTACTTCAAGCAGGGCAACCCCGAGGGCAAGACCCTCCGGGAGATCATCGGCCGGGGCATCGACTGCCCGCCCGCCTTCCGCAACGCTCCGGCGCGACTGGAGCTGCTGAACGAGCTGGACGTCGACTTTGCCCTCATGATCCCGACCCTCGCCAGCCTGGTCGAGGAACGCATGCGGGACGATCCCGACCTGTGCGCCGCCGCCATCCACGCCCTCAACCTGTGGATGCTCGAGGAGTGGCCCTACGTCTACGAGAACCGCATCTACTCCACGCCGATCGTGACCCCGGGACTCCTCGACAACGCCATCAAGGAGCTGGAGTGGCTGCTCGAGAACGGAGTCAAGGTCGTGCTGATGCGCCCGGCGCCGGCCTGGGGGTACCGGGGACCGAGGTCCTTCGCCCTGCCCGAGTTCGACCGGTACTGGGAGCTGGTGCAGGAGTCGGGGATCATGGTCGTCCTCCACGCCTCGGACAGCGGCTACGTCCGCTACTCCAACGAGTGGGAGGGGGTGCACACCGAGACCCAGGCCTTCGCCCAGATCTCACCGTTCACCCAGGCCCTGCGCAACACCCACCGCGACATCCAGGACGCCGTCACCTCGTTGATCTGCCACGGCGTCTGCCAGCGGTTCCCGCGGCTGCGGATCGCCCTTATCGAGAACGGGGCCGGGTGGGTCCCGGGCCTGCTCGAGCACCTCGACCACACCTGGGCCCAGATGCCCCAGGCCTTCGAGCAGAAGCCGTCCGACACGTTCAAGCGCAACTTCTGGATGCACCCGTTCCACGAGGAGGACCCGCGCGAGCTGGTGAAGCTCCTCGGCGCCGAGCACGTCATCTTCGGGTCCGACTACCCCCACGTCGAGGGGCTCTCCGATCCCGTCTCCTGGGCCGGCGAGCTGCACGGCCTCAACGACGAGCAGCTCCGCAAGGTGATGGGCGGCAACATGATGGGCCTGCTCGGCATCGAGGCGCCGGTAGCCGCCTGAGGCCGGTTCAGGGCCGTCAGGGTCAGGCCAGGCAGCGCAGCGGGGCTCCGCCGTTGAAGGTGATCATGTCGCCAAAGGCGGCGGCAATGTCGATGGGCCGGCCCATCGGACCGCCCTCCATTTCGGCGTAGGCGCGATGGAGGTTGCCGACCAGCCGCTCGCTGTCGAGCAGGTCGGCCCACCGGCCCAGGTCGGTCTGGCGCGCCACATCCAGGGGCTCGAGCCCCGCCTCCCGTCCCTCCCGGGCCAGATCCTGGACCCAGATCAGGTACTCCTCCACCGGGTCGATCAGCTCGGGACCGCCCACCCCGCCGTGGCCCGGGACGATTGTGGCCGGCTGTAGCCGGCGCAGGACCTGCAGCGACTCGAGCGACCCCGCCACCGAGCCCATGAGCACGAACGGGGTCCCGCCGTTGAACAGGAGGTCCCCGGCAAACAGCACTCCGCTGTCGGGCAGCCACACCACCACGTCACCGGTCGTGTGGGCGGGAGTGCCGGCGTAGCGCAGCTCCACCCGCCGCGACCCCAGGGTGAGGTCGAGACGGTCCTCGAGGGTCCGGTCCGGTGGGGCCACCGTCAGGTCCCCCCACTCCACGGGCTCGAAGACCCCTTCGAGACCGCCGATGCGCTGGTCGGCCATGTTGGCCCGGCAGTTCACGTGGCCGACGATGATGGCGCCGGAGAACAGGCAGTTCCCGTTGGTGTGGTCCCCGTGGTGGTGGGTGTTCACGAGCGTGTCGACGGGCAGGGAGGTCACCGACGCGATGGCGTCGCGGAAGGCCCGGGTCCGCCGCTCGGTCGAGGAGGCGTCGACGGCACACACGCCGTCGTCGCCCACCACGAAGCCCGTGTTGTTGATCCACCAGCTGCCGTCGGGCTGGACATAGCCGTAGACGCCGTCGGCCACCTCCACGGTGAACGGAGGTGCGACGGTGCTCACGGCGCCAGTGTCCCACAGGGTCGTTCCGCCCATTCGTGCGAGGATCGGGGGATGCGGCTGCGGGACCTGCTCGACCAACGGGGGGTCGTGGAGGAGCTCGAGCTCCGCTCCCGCGTCGGGTTCATGGCCCTGCACGGTGGCTCGCAGGACCGGGGGAGCGACGCCATAGCCCGCCGGGCCGCGGCGGCCGCCGGCGCGTCCTACTACGCCATCGTCCAGCCCCCGTCGCTGCGGATCCACCTGCCGTCCCACCGCCACGACCCGGCCGACTCCCCCACCCTCACCCGCTTCCTGGCCCACGTCGAGGTGGTCTTCTCGGTCCACGGGTTCGGCCGGGACTCGCTCCGCCTCCTGCCGGATCCGGGCCTCGGCATCCGGGTCGAGCCCTACGGCCCGCCCCTCAAGGACGGCCGGACCGAGCCGTTCCGGGGGGTGATCCTCGGCGGGCGCAACCGTCCCCTGGCGGCCCGGGTGCGGCGCCACATGGAGAGCCGGCTGCCGGACTGGCGGTTCGTCGACGAGGAGAGGTGGCTGGGCCCCCTGGCCGGTCGCCACGCCGCCAACCCGGTGAACCTGCCCCCGGCCGCCGGCGTGCAGATCGAGCTCTGCCCGGGACTGCGGGGCATCGGGCTGTACGGGGAGCGGATGGCCCCCACGCCCGACGACGAGCTGGTCGAGCTAGTAGTGGAGGCCCTCGCGGCTGCCGCTCGCGAGGCGGGTGAGGTCAGGGCCGAGGCCCGCTCCGGCGCGGCGCCGGCGTAGGGAGGTCGGGATCTGGGCCCGCCGGCGGCCGGCGCGGCCCGGGGCGGGGCGGGCGGCCCGGGTGGCCAGGGGGGCGGAGGCGGGCCGGGGCGAGAGGTGACCGAACAAAAAGGCGGCCAGGCGGACGTCCAGGGCGGTGACTTCGCCGCCGGCCGGGCCGTTCCTGCCCCTCCCGGATGAGGTTTCCGTCACACCTGCTGGTGCGGGGACCAGCGGAAGCGCCGGGCCGCCACCAGCAAGCCGCCCACACCCCACAGGGCCACGAAGCC
>DASUHN010000352.1 GCA_036273495.1 Acidimicrobiales bacterium
AGGAGAGACATGTCCGACCCCAATCTGACTGCGACCAGCGGCGACGGCGACGTGGTCGTGGTCGGTGCCGGGCCCGCCGGCCTGACTGCGGCCTACCAGCTGGCCAAGCACGGGCGGCGCTCGGTGGTGCTGGAGGCCGACGACATCGTGGGGGGCATCAGCCGGACCCCGGAGCGGGACGGATGGCGCTTCGACATCGGCGGTCATCGCTTCTTCACCAAGGTGAAGCCGGTGGAGGACCTCTGGCACGAGATCCTCCCCGACGAGGACTTCCTGCTCCGGCCCCGCATGAGCCGGATCTTCTACAAGGGGAAGTTCTACGACTACCCCCTCAAGGCCGGGAACGCCCTGCGCAACCTGGGGGTAATCGAGGCCTTCCTCTGCGTCATGTCCTACGTCTGGGCGCGGATCAACCGGCCGAAGGACCAGGACAGCCTCGAGGGCTGGGTGGCGGCCCGGTTCGGCTGGCGGCTCTACCGCACGTTCTTCAAGACCTACAACGAGAAGGTGTGGGGTGTCCCGGCCTCCGAGATCAAGGCCGACTGGGCCGCCCAGCGGATCAAGAACCTGTCGCTGTGGAAGGCCGTGGTCAACGCCCTCTTGCCGAAGCGGAACCAGAAGGAGATCACCAGCCTGATCGAGGAGTTCCAGTACCCGAAGCACGGGCCGGGGATGATGTGGGAGCGGGCCACCGAGCTGGTGCGACGGGCGGGCAGCGAGGTCCGGATGCGCACCCGGGTGGTCTCGGTGCACCGCGGGGACGGGGGGGCGGAGGCCGTCTCGGCCGAGCACGACGGGAAGATCACCCGCCTCCCGGCCTCCCACGTGGTCTCGTCGATGCCGATCTCCGAGCTGGTGCTGGCCATGGACCCGCCCGCTCCCGACGAGGTCCAGCAGGCGGCCAAGGGCCTGTCCTACCGCGACTTCCTCACCGTGGCGCTGGTCGTACCGGCCTCGGCCGGCTTCCCCGACAACTGGATCTACATCCACGCCCCCGAGGTGAAGATGGGCCGGATCCAGAACTTCGGGTCCTGGTCCCCGTTCATGATCAAGGACGGTCGCACCTGCCTCGGCCTCGAGTACTTCGTCTTCGAGGGTGACGAGCTGTGGAGCTCACCGGACGCCGACCTGATCGCCCTGGGGAGCCGGGAGCTCCAGGCTCTCGGCCTGGTCGGCCCGGGCCAGGTGGAGACGGGCTACGTGGTGCGCATGCCCAAGGCCTATCCGGTCTACGACGAGGGCTACGACGAGCGGGTGGACACCATCCGGCGCTGGCTGGCGGCCGACGTCCCGAACGTCCACCCCGTGGGGCGCAACGGGATGCACCGCTACAACAACCAGGACCACTCCATGTACACGGCCATGCTCACGGTGGAGAACATCGTCAACGGCTCCCACCACGACGTGTGGTCGGTGAACGTGGAGGCCGAGTACCACGAGGAGGCGTCCTCCTCCGGCACGGGCCGGGATGCCCCGGTGCTGCCGAGCCGAGCCGCCTCCTAACCCGTGGCCGTGGCCGTCGCTTCCCCGGAGGCGGGGGCTGCCGGGCCGGGCGCCCTCGAGTCCGGCGCGTTCGAGGCGGCCGGCCGGCCCCGCCACTTCCCCTGCTTCGACGGCCTGCGGGCCATCGCCGCGGTATCGGTGGTGGTGATCCACACCTCGTTCGTCTCCGGCCTCACGACCCGCTCCGGCGTCGGGATCTACACCGCCCGCCTGGAGATCGGGGTGGCGGTCTTCTTCCTGATCTCCGGCTTCCTCTTGTACCGGCCCTTCGCCGCCGCCCACGTGGCGGGACTGCCCTCACCGGTGCTCGGCCGGTTCTGGGTGCGCCGCCTGCTGCGCATCGTCCCCGCCTACTGGTTGGCCCTCACCGTCACCACCTACGTGCTGCACGTGAACCAGACCCGTTCGGGGTGGGCGTCCCCGCTGATCCTCTACGGCTTCGGCCAGATCTACTTCCCCGACGAGGTCTTCAAGGGGATCTCCCAGGCGTGGTCGCTCTGCACCGAGATGACCTTCTACCTCTTCCTCCCGCTGCTGGCGGCGGCCATCGCCGCCCGCCGGCGGTCGATGCGGAACCAGATGGTGAGGGAGATGGTCGTCCTGGCCGCCATGGTGGGGATCAGCGTCGGTTTCCGGGACTGGGCCCTGCACCGGCACGGCCACCTGGCGGGCACCATGGCCGACTGGCTGCCCGCCAACCTCGACCTGTTCGCCTTCGGCATGTTCCTGGCCGTGGTGAGCAGCTGGCTGGCCGAGACCGGGCGCACGCCGCGGCTGCTGTGGAACCCCCTGTTCCCGTGGGTCAGCTGGGCCGCAGCCGGAGCGTTGTTGTTCTGGGTCTCGCACCTGGGCATCCCGTTGGGCCCGCTGTATCGGATCTCGCCCGGGCTCAACCTCGTCCGTCAGGCCTTGTACGCCGGCTTCGCCTTCTTCCTGCTCCTGCCGGCGGTCTTCGGGCCCCAGGACCGGGGCCTCATCCGGCTCCTGCTGCGCAACCGGGTGATGGTTGCCGTCGGGATCGTCTCCTACGGGGTCTACCTCTGGCACCAGGCATGGGTGTCGATGTTCCTGCGCTGGTCGCACGACCGGCTCTTCACCATCCCGTTCTGGGACCTGTTCGGCGCCGTCCTGGCGCTGGCGGTGGCCTCGGCGGCGGGGAGCTACCTGCTGGTCGAGCGGCCCATCCTGCGGCTCAAGAACCGCCTCGCCTGGTTCGACCGGGCCACCACCTCGGTGCGCCTGGCCCTCGGCGGTCTCCGGACGGCGGAGTCGTGACGGCCGGCGCGGCCGCCGGCGCCGGGAGCGGAGAGCCCAAGCTCGGGGACATCGCCGCCGAGGCCGGGCTGGCGCGGATCCACCTGGTGGCCTGGAGGGACCTCGACGACCCCGAGGCCGGCGGGTCCGAGCTCCACGCCGACCGGGTGGCGTCGCTCTGGGCCCAGGCGGGGATCCAGGTCACCATGCGCACCTCAGCCGTGCCGGGTCAGCCCGCCGTGGTCGAACGCTCCGGCTACCGGGTGGTCCGCCGCTCCGGCCGCTACGCCGTGTTCCCCGCCGCCGCCCTGTCGGGGCTGGCCGGTCCGTCGAGACTGTCCCGGCTGTCGGCGCGGGACGGCCTGGTCGAGATCTGGAACGGGATGCCGTTCCTCTCGCCGCTGTGGCACCGGGGGCCCCGCTCCGTCTGGCTGCACCACGTCCACGGCGAGATGTGGCAGATGGTCCTCTCGCCCCCGCTCCTCGGCCGGGCGGGGGAGGTCTTCGAGCGCCGGGTGGCCCCTCCGCTCTACCGGCGGTCCCGGATCGTCACCCTGTCCGGGTCGTCACGGGAGGAGATCGTCGACCAGCTCGGCATGGCCCCCGAGCGGGTCGCGGTGGTCCCCCCCGGCGTCGAGCCCCGCTTCACCCCGGGCGGGGAGCGCTCGCCCCGTCCCCTGGTCCTGGCCGTCGGGCGCCTGGTGCCGGTCAAGCACTTCGACGACCTGGTAGCCGCCCTGGCCCGCCTGCGGGACCGCCACCCCGGCCTGGAGGCGGTGATCGCGGGGGAGGGCTACGAGCGGCCCCGCCTCGAGCGGGAGGTGGCCCGCCTGGGCGCGGGCGACTGGCTGCGCCTGCCGGGCCGGCTGGCCGACGACGAGCTGGTCGACCTCTACCGCCGCTCGTGGGTCCTGGTGTCGGCCTCGTCCCACGAGGGCTGGGGGATGACCGTCACCGAGGCCGCCGCCTGCGGCACCCCGGCGGTGGTCACCCGGATCGTGGGCCACGTCGACGCCGTCGACGACGGGCGCACCGGCCTCCTCGTCGACGACCCGGTGCAGCTGGAGGCGGCCCTCGACCGGGTGATCTCGGACCACGGCCTCCGGGACCGTCTGGGGGCGGCGGCCCGGGAGCGGGCGGCGCAGCTCACGTGGGAGGCCACGGCCCGGGGCACCCTGCAGGTCCTGGCGGCGGACGCCCTGGCCCGCCGCCGGCGCCCCCGCCGCTAGGACGCCGGCACGGCGTCGTCGAGCTCGCGCCGGAGCAGCGCCACCTCCTCGGCCAGCAGGCGGGTCTTGTCCTCGAGCCGACCGACCTCCCAGCTCAGGTACACGCACACCATCAGGAGGAAGAGGGCGGCCAGGACGGTCAGCAGGTCGGGCGGGTTGATGACCCCGACCGAGTGGGCCAGCCGGTTGAACAGGCCGGGCGTGATGGCGAACACCACCGTCGGGACGCACACCATCAGCCACACCACCGCGTACTTGTCGCGCAGCTGACGGCGCCGGAGCAGCTCCACGATCACCGACACCGTCACCACGCAGGCGGCCAATGCGGTCAGATGGACTCGGGTCACCGGTTACTCCTCCTCGGGCTGGTCGGGGGCGGGATGGTGGCGGATCCTCTCGAGCACGAGCATGACGCTCACCCGGAGCAGGTAGCCGACGGCCCGCCAGGAGGACTGGCTGGGCGTGCCCGCCATCCGCGGGCGCATGGACACCGGCACCTGACTGACGCGCGCCCCCGCCCGGCTGGCGATGACGAGGGACTCCACCGTGTCCGACAGGTACTCGGCCGGATAGGTCCGGGAGAACAGCTCGATGGCGGCCCGGTTGTAGGCCCGGAAACCGGACGTGACGTCGGTCAGCTCGGTGCCCGTCAGCCGGGAGAGGTAGGACGCCAGCATGCGCATGGCCACCCGACGGGCCCGGGGCACCGGGAAGCGCCCCATCCCCGCAAAGCGGGCGCCGATGACGATGTGCGGCTCCTCCGGCGCCAGTCCGGGGGCGGCCTCGTCCAGGCATTCGAGCAGGCGGGGTATGTCCCGCGGGTCATGCTGGCCGTCGGCGTCGACCTGGACGACGACCGCGTACCCGCGCCGGGCGGCGTGGCGGAAGCCGACCCGCATGGCCCCGCCGACGCCGAGGTTGAACACGTTGCTTATGACTTGGGCTCCGGCCTGGCGGGCCGTCGCCTCCGTGCCATCGCCCGAGTCGTCGTCGACGACCAGGATGTCGGCCTCGGGGACGGCCGCCTGGGCCTCCTTCACGACCATCGCCACCGACTCCTGCTCGTTCCACGCCGGCATGACCACGAGGATCGACGGGCCCACGCCGGCCGGCCTCAAGGCAGAGCCGGGGCGGCCAACCCCCGCTCCGGCTCCGGTTCGGGCTCCGGTTCGCGCCCGGCACCCGGCGGGGGCAGCTGGGCGTCGGGCTCCGGCCCCGGCCGCAGGCGGGAGGTGAGGGCGCGTACCGACGCGTCGATGCCCACCGCCGCCATCAGGACCAGCACCACCTCGAAGGCGATGCGGTAGCGGGTCTGCCCGAACGTGACGGCCACCGAGATCACCACGTCGAGGCCGATGGCCAGGAGGGGATAGATCGGCATCCGGCGCCGCCGCAACGACACGATGCCCGGGATCGAGGCCAGGACCAGGAAGTAGTACATGCCCAGGCCGACCTGGGCCCAGTGCAGGGGGCGGGTCTCGATCAACGAGTCGAGCTGGATCTGCTGGAGGGGACGGAAGAACCCGAAGGCCCGTCCCTCGCGGTCGAGCTCGACGCGGGGCAGCTCGCCGAGATGGGCCCCCACGAACTTGAGGGCGTGGGTGCGCGCGATGGAGTCCGCCACCGACTGGTCCTGGATCGGCTTGAGCCCGGGAGTGGCGAGGGCGCACTGGTAGGACCAGTAGCCGGCGTTGACCCCGTTGTAGGTGGCGGGGCAGTTGGCGGAGGCCAGCGTCACGCCGAGGCCGTTGCTGATGAAGGTGGGCTTGTCGAAGCGGGCCATGTTGAACCCGACCCACGGGCCCACCAGCACCACGAACCCGGCCGCGGCAATGCCGATCAGCGCCACCCGCCACTGGAGCCGGACCCGGCGGGCCAGCAGGGCCAGGGGCACGACGAGAACGGCCAGGAGCGCGGTCTCGTCGCGGGCCAGGGCCGACAACGCGAGGGAGACGCCGAGGGCCGCGGCCGTGAGGGCCCGGGGCCGGCGCCAGAAGCGGTAGGCGGCCAGCAGGACCAGGGCGATGACGACGGGCGTCAGGGCCTCGGACATCGCCAGCTCGTCGTTCATCCAGATGTTCGGGTAGACGGTCACGAGGAACGCCGCCAGCAGCCCGACCCGCCGCCCGCCGATCTCCTTGCCCGTGTAGGCGCATATCGGTATGGCCGCCGCGCCGATGACGCACGACCAGATGCGATGGACGAAGAACGTCTTGAGACCCACCACCGACGTCATGCTCAACAGGAGGATGAACAGCGGGGGAAAGGCGGCCGACGGCAGGGAGTGGTGGGCGCCGTAGAACAGCCAGGGGTTGATGAACCCGTGGCCGCTCGCCAGCAGGTTGGCGCTGTAGTGGTAGGTGTAGGCGTCGCCCCCCGGGGCCCGGTTGGGCCGGCCGTAGACGGTGGCGATCCGCAGCCCGAGCCCGCCGGCCGTCAGCACGCCGACGCCGGCGTACCACGGCCACCGGCGGACGGGCGCGGCCGCGACCTCGTTCGCGGCTCCGACGTCGTTCACGGCTCGGCCCCGACCGGCTCCGCCTCGGGCTCGGTGTACAGCGGCGGATAGGTGTCGGCCACGCTGCGCGCCCCCGCCAGCAGCGCCATCCCCGCCAGCACCCCGGCGAAGCCCACCAGCCGCAGCGCCACCCGCCAGCCCGTCTCGGGGAGGTGGTCGCCGAACAGCACGGTGCCCACCGCCACCACGTAGGCGCTGGAGATCACGTTGGAGACCGGCACCACCACCGACGCGTGACAGCGCTGCAGCGCCGTCTGGAACAGGATCAGCCCCCCCGCCGACGACACCCCGAGGAGGTAGATGTAGGGGGAGGCGAGGACATGGGGCAGGGCGTGGAAGATCCCGCCCTTCTCCATCTGGGCCGACACCGCCTTGGTGGCTAGTGAGGCCACGCCGTACACGAGACCCGACGCCATGCCGTACAGCGGGGCGCGCAGGTGGAGGCGGGCGTTCCCGCCCGAGCCGTGACCCAGCCGGTCGGCGGCCAGGAACACCCACACCGCCACCGCCGCCGTGGGCACGCCGATGCCGATGATGCCGACCACGGTCCCCTTGGTGCCGGCGTGGTCGTTGCGCGGGTCGAGGGACAGGCTGATGAACAGCAGCGCCACCGCCACCACGCCGACGCCGGACCAGTCCCGCCGGCCCAGGTGCTCGCCGAGGGCCAGATGGGCCAGGACCAGCAGCAGAACGATGCCGGACACGAATATCGGCTGCACGACCGAGATCGGGACCACCGACAGGGCCACGATCTGCAGGGCCAGCCCGGCCAGCATCGACACGAACCCCGCCATCCACGCCGGCGACGACGCAACCGACCGGACCAGGTGGACGAGGCGGCGGGCGTGCACGTCGGGCAGGGCGGTGAGCCCGTGCTTCTCGAGGACGAAGCCCACGTTGTAGAGCAGGGCCGACACCACGGTGACACCGATGCCGACGGCGTAGTGCGCCCCCTGGGTGGGGGCGGCGGCCACGATCACGTCTCCCCCCGCCGCCGCATGAGCAGGAGGAGGTTCCACGTGGCCAGCTCCCGCACGGCGGGCACGCGGACGATCCACGACATCCAGCCCGGGTAGTAGCGCGGGACGGCGTCGACGAGGTCGACGTCGGTGCGTCCCCGCACCAGGCGCAGCACCGGGCCCACGTAGCGGGCGAAGAGAGACCGGCCGAACAGGTTCTTCGGCTCCTGGCCGTGCCGGCGCTGGTAGCGCGCCGCCGCCCGCCGCCCGCCCAGGTAGTGCCACGGGGAGGTCTCGTGCCCGCCCCACGGCGAGAGCCAGACGGTGAACGACAGGTAGATCAGGCCGCCCCGGCGGGTGACCCGGACCATCTCGTCGAGGAACCGCCCCGGGTCCGGGACGTGCTCGAGGACGTTGGAGGAGAACGTCAGGTCGGCCACCTCGTCGGGGAAAGGCAGGCGGGTACCGTCCCCCGCCACCGTGGCGCCGGGGGCCAGCCGGCCGGCCCGGATGGCGGCGGCGTGCAGCTCGGAGCGCTCGTCCCCCCGCGGCGCCCCGCTCTCGTCGGGACGGGCCGCCTCGGGCTCGACCAGGAAGCACTCGGCCCCGGCGCCGCGGAACGCCTCGGTGAACCATCCGCCGCCCCCGCCGATGTCCAGGACCCGCCGCCCGGTCACGTTCACGTAGCGGCTGACCTGCTCCAGGGTGTCGTCGGCCTGGGCGCGGTAGAAGAGGTCGGGGTCGGTCTGCTCGCGCAGGAAGACACGGAACATCCGCACCGAGCGGCGGAGTCCGGGTCCCGAAGGGGCGGACATGGTGTCCCGGAGGCTAACGGGGGGCCTCGTCCGGGGACGGCGATGCCGGGGCGTCGCCGGCGCCGCGCCGGCGCAGGAGCACGACCACGGCGTCGGCACCGAGCAGGCACACCGCCGCCCACCCCAGGGAGTTGGCCTGGTGGAACGACCCCGGCCAGAGGATGTTGGGGAGGTAGCCGTGACGGGCCTGCCCGGCCACCATGTAGACGCCGGCCGCCGTCAGGGCCGCCGCCGACCCGAGCGCCAGCACCGGGCGCCAGCGGTCCACCACGCACCCGAGCACCACGGCCAGCGCCACCGGCGCCGCCGCCCACGGGGCCGTGACCGTGCCCGCCACCCCTCCGGCCGCCACCGCGGCGACCGCCGTCACCCACCACCGGGGCCGGGTTCCCCCGCTCGCGACCGGGATGGCCAGGACCGGGGCGGCCGGGTCGGCCGGAACAACCTGGTCCGCCTCCTGATCCGCCTCCCCGGGCGCGCCCCGGCGCCGGCGCCGGGGCAACCCGCCCGCCACCACCACGCCCCCACACCCCAGCAGCGCCAGCGCCGAGAGCACCAGCGCCACCCACACGACCCGCTGCGGGGCCCACGTCAGGTGCACGACGGCGGTACCGCCGGGGCCCAGCGCGCCGGCGGGCACGTACCACCCGTTGGCGTAGCCGTCGATCAGCTGCGGCGCCCCCAGCGGGACGGTCCGGCCGCCGGAGGTGAGCTTCGCCGTCCACCCCCGGCTCAGGCTCTGGCCCAGCACCATCCAGAACGGGCTGCCGGCCGACCCGGCCGAGACGGTGGCCGTCACGTGGGTGCGGTCCTGGTGGGTGACCCGGACCGACGGGGCGGGAGCGGCGGGCGGGGCGGGCAGGGCCCCCGACGCGGCGGCCGCCAGCGGCGCGCCGCCGCGCTCCGAGCCCAGCCACAGCTGGTCGACCTGGAGCCCGGAGACGAGCCAGGGGCTGGTCCGCACCTCGTGGGTGCCGGCGCCCAGCGCCACTCCCCGGGACGAGTTGCCGCAGGGAGAGATCGTCAGGCCCCCGCCCGCCAGCGCCGACGCCGCCGACCCGGACACGCGGATGTCGACGGGACGCCCGTCGACGGACAGGAGGTCCGACCGGCACGGGCTGGGGATCACGGCCCCGCCCGCCGGAGCCGGACGCCTGCCGGCGCCGGGCAGGCCGACCTCGGCCAGCGCCACCGGGAGGTCGTCCTGCCGGCCCGACTGCCCGCCGTAGTAGTCGAGGGTCGTGAGCTGGCGGGCGCTGTCGACGGTGATGCGCACGCTGGACCCGCTGAGGGCCGGGAAGTCGACCCGCACGGGCGTCACCGCGCCCTGGGGCCGTCCCGCGCCCGGGGCCACCGGTGGGACGTCGACGGTGCGCGACCCCGTGCCGGTGCTCACCGTGATCCGCGTCGGCAGCGAGTGGCGCCCGTCCGCCACGACCTGGAGGTCGAGGTGGTCGAAGGTGAGGGGCCGGGCCAGGTCGTAGGTGATCCATTCCCCGGCCTGGGGGCCGAAGGCGGCCGTCCACGACGTGGCCGGGTTCCCGTCGACAGCGGCGTCGGCGCTGGCGGCGCGGTCACCGGGCAGGCGGGTCGACGAGTCGGCGCCGACGATCGGGTCACCGGGGCCCGGGCCCGCCGCCCGGCCGACCAGCCCGTCGATGTCGGCATCCGAGTCGAGGGCGGACACCCGAGCCGTCCCGCCGACCGAGAACGTGCGCGCCGTGGGTACGGGGAACGTCCGGTCCATCACCGGCTCCGGATCGTGGCGGGGCGGCACGTCGGGAGCCCGGTTACGCGTCATCAGGTACACGAGACGGTGCCCGGCCGACGCCGCGCCGGCGTGCTGCAGCAGATCCGACGGCAGGTCGATGGTCTCGTGCAGGTTCACGCCCGGGATCCCGACCTCGGAGAAGCCCACACCGGACAGACCGTCGAAGAGATGGCGGGGGCCGCCGTCGTCGGTGGTGGAGTCGATCGTGATGTCGACGGTCGAGAAGGGGCGCGACCCCGACAGCGCCACCACCTGCCCCGCTCCCGAGAGTGACGCCGGCCCCAGCGCCACGCGGCGCACCGGCCCGCCGTCGAGGCGGAGCGAGACGGCGGTGATGGTGCGGTTGCCGCCGTCCGCCTGCCGGAGCGTGATGTGGTCGCTCGTGGCCGGCGCGGGTAGCTGCACCTGCCAGCGCTGCCCGACGGCGTCGCTGAACGCCGCGACCGTCCACGCCGTGGAGGGATCCCCGTCGATGGCGTTGGAGGGGCGGTCCTCCGGCGTGTAGGTGAGCGGGTTGCCGTAGGCGCTGGCCCGCACCGAGCGCACGCCCTGCAGGTTCGCCGTGGTGAGGGCCGGGGCGCCGGCTCCCGGGAACAGGGGGAGGGGCTGATCGGAGGGATCGGGGACGAGGGCGGCTTCGCCCGGCTGCTCGACGTAGCCGAGGTTGTCCTGCAGGGCGCCCCACCGGCGCCCCTGCTTGGCGTTGGTGTCGGTGACGACCAGGTCGGCGCCGGCACCGAGCACGCGCGCCAGGCCGGCGGGGTCGGCGTCGACGGAGCCGCTGTAGAAGACCGTCGGGTTGCCGGCCAGGAGCCCGGCGCCGGCGGCGTCGACGACCCCGGCCCCGTCACCCGCCACGAGCAGGGGCTCGGCGCCGCTCTCGGCGCGCACGATGGGCCGGGCGCCGGGAACGTCGAAGACGGCCAGGGCGGGCGGATAGGCGGCGCCGGCCGGCACGCCCAGCTGCGACTCGTTCACCAGCGGGTACTTGATGAAACCCGTGGGCCCCGCCGGACCGAACGTGCCGGCGGCCGTCAGGCCCGGCACCCCGGCGGCGAACGGCTGCCAGAGCACCTGGGGCAGGGGCAGGCTGTAGCGCTCGTACTGCAGGTCGGACTGCAGCAGCAGCTGGCCGGCGCTCATCAGGCGGGCCACCGGCGCCAGCGTGGCGGGGTCGAACACGCCGTCCTGGATGCTCCCGTCGAGGGCGCCGAGGAGGTCGACGCTGCCCGGCTCACCCTGGGGGACGATCTGGCGGGCGGCGTAGGGTCGGGTGAGCAACCCCGGCGGGACCGGGTCCTCGGTGACGCCCCAGCGGTAGGCGGCGAAGTCCTCCCCCGGCAGTCCCAGCACCCGCGTCGCCGGTCCGCCCGCGTCGAGGTAGCCGGCGGCCTGCTGCCAGTACTGCGGTACCTGCGACGGGCGCGCCAGGTTGGCGGCCACCATGTTCCCGGTCCACAGCGGCTCGATGTCGGCCAGCACCAGCCCGCTGGACACGAGCGCTGCCACCCACCCCAGCCGGGGACGCGACGCGAGGAGGGCCGCCACTCCCGACCCGAGCAGCAGCGCCAGGCCGAGCACGACCACGGGCAGCACCCGGTTGCTCGAGCGCATGGCCAGCCCCACCGACGATCCGTTGGAAGCCGACTTGAGGACCTGACCCAGAGGGGAGGGGTCGTCGTACGGGTACGTCCCCACCGCCGCCACCGTCCCGATGACGACGAGGCCGATGGCAAAGGCGCGGTAGCGCCAGCGCGCCAGCGCCCCGGCCACCAGGCACACGACCGGTACGAGGAAGCTGACGGCCAGCAGCCACAGCGCCTCCATGTACGGGATCGACGCGTCCGTCCACGGCTGCACCTTGTCCTGGCCGTAGAAGAACCAGTAGCCGAGGCCCCGCAGCACCTCGGTGGACAGAGACGTGCGCGCCACGGTCGGGACGGTCTCGGTGTACTGCAGGATCGACAACCCGTACGAGCCCTCGGCCCACAGCCCGGCTATCCACCACAGCGACACCGCCACCCCGAGGACCGCCAGGCGGCCGACCGCGGCCAGCGCCCGCCGCGCCGCGACCTCGCGCGTGACGATCACCGCGTAGAGCACCCACAGCACCGGCGCCAGCCCCGCCAGGAGGATCGAGGTGGCGTTGACCCCGCCCACGACGGCCAGCACGAGGGCAAACACCGCCGGGTACCGCCACCCGCCCCGCCGCACCGCCAGGATGACCAGGCCCAGCATCCACCCCAGCGCCGCCCACGGCATGAGGATGGCGGAGATCCGCGCCAGGTAGTCGATGACGTAGGGGGTGCACGTGTACGCCAGCGCCGCCACCACCCGCCCCGGCCCGACCAGCCCCAGGTGCCGGCAGCACCACAGCACCCCGGTGCCGGCGGCGAAGAGCAGGGTCCCCATCCACACCCGCTGGCCCACCCAGTAGGGGACGTGCAGGGCGTGCACCAGCCAGTAGTACGGCCCCATCGGGAACAGGTAGCCGATGTTCTGGTGGGTGACCGTGCCCAGGCCGACGTTGGGGTCCCACATCGACGCCGCCCCGGTGGTCAGGCGGCCGGGGTCGAGGTACAGGTACTCCTTGGTGTCGGCCGCCACCATGCCGGGCCTGGTGGCCAGCAGCGGGCCATAGCTGAGGGCCCCCAGCAACAGCCACGTCAGCCTGGGCCGGGACACGGGTCGGGGAGTGTAGAGAAGCGGCGTGCAACGATGGCCGCGTGCCCGTCGTCGGCCTCACCGGAGGGATCGGATCCGGAAAGTCTACGGTCGCGTCCCTTTTGGCCGATAAGGGTGCGGTGGTGATCGATGCCGACCGGATCTCGCGCGAGGTCATGGCCCCCGGAGGGGCCGCCTTCGGGCCGGTGGTCGAGCGCTTCGGTCCCGGCGTGGTGGCGCCCGACGGCACCCTCGACCGGGCCGGGCTGGCCCAGATCGTGTTCAACGACCGGGACGCCCTGAAGGACCTGGAGGGCATCACCCACCCCGCCATCGGCCGGGTGATGGCCGAGCGGATGGCCGAGGCCGCCGCCGACCCGGACCGGGTCGTCGTGATGGACATCCCCCTCCTGGCCGAGGGCACCAGCCGGGAGCGCTACGGGCTGGCGGCGGTGATCGTCGTCGACACGCCCGAGGACCTGGCCCTCGAGCGGCTGGTGGCGCAGCGTGAGATGGACCCGGCCGACGCCCGGGCCCGCATGGCCAACCAGGCCGGCCGGGACGAGCGGCGGGCGCTGGCCGACCACGTGATCGACAACTCCGGGTCGCTGGAGCACCTGCAGGCGGAGGTGGACCGGGTCTGGGCGGGTCTCCAGGCCCCGTGACGCGCACCCGTTACGTTCCGGGCCTCGACGGGGTCCGGGCCCTGGCCGTGGCCGGGGTGCTCGCCTATCACGCCGGCGTGGGCTGGTCCGGCGGGGGGCTGCTCGGCGTCGACGTCTTCTTCGTCCTGTCCGGCTACCTCATCACCACCCTCCTGGTGGGGGAGCAGGAGGGGACGGGGCGGATCTCCCTTCGCCGCTTCTGGGGACGGCGGGCCCGGCGCCTGCTGCCGGCCCTGTTCCTGGCCCTCGCCGGGGTGGCGGCCTACGGGCGCTTCCTCACCGGCGTCGACTCCCTCCACCAGCTGCGGGGGGACGCCCTGGCCACCCTCGGCTACTTCGCCAACTGGCACTACGTGCTGGCGGGGCAGAGCTACTTCGCCCACTTCGGGGCGCCTTCGCCCCTGCTGCACACCTGGTCGCTGGCCGTCGAGGAGCAGTTCTACGTCCTCTGGCCCATCGTGGCCCTGCTGGCCCTCCGGCGGGGCGGGAAACGGCGCCTGGCGGTCGTGGCCGGCACCGGTGTCCTGGCTTCGGCGGGGCTGACCGCCGGGCTGTTCCTCACCGGCGCCGGTGTGTCCCGCCTCTACTACGGCACCGACGTGCGGGCCCAGGAGCTGATGGTGGGCTGCCTGCTGGCGGTGGCCCTGCCCGGCCTGGCCCGCCGGGTGGACGGCCGGTCCCGGGTCCCCCGCCGGGTGGTCCTGGCCGCCGGGCTGGCCGGGGCCGGATTCCTCGGCTGGGCCCTCCACGCCGTGAGCGGGGACGGCCCGTTCCTGTACGAGGGCGGCTTCCTGGCCGTGGCCGCTGCCACCGCCGCCCTGGTGGCCCTGGTGGCGCTGCTCCCGCGGTCGGCCCCGGCCCGGCTGCTGTCGCTGCCGCCCGTCCGCTACGTCGGGCGCGTCTCCTACGGGCTCTACCTGTACCACTGGCCGATCTTCCTGGCCCTCGACCACGCCCACACCGGGCTGGCCGGCCTCTCCCTGCTGGCCGTGCGCCTGGGCTCCACCGCCCTCGTGTCCGTGGCCTCGTTCCACCTGATCGAGGAGCCCATCCGCTCGGGCCGGATCCTCAACGGCCGCCCGGCGTGGCTGGCCGCCCCGGCCACCGGCCTGGTGGCGGCGGGATCGCTCCTCGCCGCGACCACGGCCCCGGCGGCCGCCTCGGTGGCGAGCGCGCCCCCGGCGGCGCGGGTGCTCCTCGGAGCCGCCCCCCGCTCCGCCGCTCCTCCCGCCGGCACGCCGACCGTACGCGTCCTGATGCTGGGGGACTCGCTCG